>CAZHWA010000270.1:0-4015 GCA_964536175.1 uncultured Terricaulis sp.
GCAACGGAAAGATCGAACAGCACGTCGCGTTGCGCCGCGTCGGCGATGAAGCTCTGCACCCAGCCGACCGCGGCCAGGCGAGCGCCTTGCGTCACCGGGGCCACAAAGTGGATAGACCCCGCCGGATAAAGAATGGCGTCGCCGGCGTCGAGTTTGATCTCTTGCTCGCCAAGCGCGCTGTCGATCACCAGCGCGCCGCCGTCATAACTGTCGCGATCCGCGAGGAAGATTGTGAACGCGAGATCGGTGCGCAACTTCTCCCCGCTCGGTCCCATCAACGCATCGTCTGTGTGCGCGCCGTAGGTCATGCCCGGCTCGTAACGCGAGAACAGTAGCCGGGTGAGGCGCGCGGGGCGCGCCGCAATCTCGAACAGGGGATGGCGGCGCAGCGCCTCGGTCACGAAAGCTTCCAGCGCCTGCGTGCGCGGGTCCGCACCGTCGGCCTGCAGGTTCTCCTTCACACCGCGCGCGGCGGCGCCTGCGGTGCGCTTGCCGGAGCGCCAGCCGAGCTCGGCGAGTCCGTTGCGGACGCGCGTCAGATCCTCAGGCGCCAAAACGCCTTGAAGTATGATGCTCATGTGCAACCTTTACTGAGCGAGGGCGTGAGCAAACCTGGGCGATCAATCGTCCGCAGGGAAGGAAACCCATGGTTTCGATGAAGCTCAAGCGGTGGCGCACGGCCGGTGTAGCCGTCGCACTGGTCGGCCTCGGCGGCTGCTACGCGCACGGCTATGGCGGCTATCATGGCGGCTATTATGGCGAACGCGGCCACCACGGGGAACGCGGCGAGTGGGGCGAGCGCGGAGAACGCGGCGAGCGTGGCGAACGTGGAGAACGCGGCGAGCGTGGCGAACGCGGCGAGCGGGGAGAACGTGGCGAGCGGGGAGAGCGTGGCGAGCGCGGTTCCTAGTCGCGGCGCCAGGTTCTTGCGAATGACTCTCATTTGAGCCAGGGTGCGCCTTTCTGCGGCGGGCGCATGGTCATTCGGAAATTGAAGCGCTGGCGGGCAGCCGGCGTCGGTGTCGCAGCGCTCAGCTTGGCCGCCTGCGGCGAGGCTGGGGGCGAAGCTGGCGAACCTGGCGAAGCCGGCGTGAGCGGCGAAGCCGGGGAAGCAAGCGCGCCAGCGACGGTCGCGCCTGCCGGCGGCGAAGCCGGTGAGGCTGGCGCCGCCAGCGCCTATGCCGGCCTTTCCGGCGATCAGCGCACAGCCTTGCGCATCGAGCATCTGAACGGGTTCGTCATGGCGGCGGCTGCGGTGAACGAGGCTGGCCAGCCCGAAGAGGCCGCCGTTCTCATCCAGCAGGGCCTGCTCGAAGTCTACGATGTCGCGCCCGATCAGTTCGGCGACGCCGATATCGGTATCGTTCGCAGCGCTGCAGACTCCAGTCTCGATCGCACGCAGCTGGCGCAGCGCATCCGCGACAGCCAGACCGAACTCGAGCGCGCGCTGGCTGACCTCGAGGTCGATCATTCGGTGCTGGTCGCGCGCATGGTCGATATCGCCGCCGGCCTCTATCAGGGCGTCGTGCAGGCGGATTTCGTCGATCCGATCGAATACCAGCACAGCATGGGCGCGGCTCTGGCGGCGCGTCAGGCGCTGCAGGCAGGGGAAAGCACGCTCCGGGCCCGAGACGCCCGCGCGTATGACGAGGCCAGTAGCGAACTGGATCGCCTTGTCGGACTTTGGCCGCAACCTACCGCGCCCGAGCAGCCGGCCTCTTACAGCCAAGTGCTGGCGCAGAGCTCGCGCGTGCGCTTGGCCTTGTCGCCATTCTTGTAGGGAAATAAGGGAATAGGGGAGTAGGGAGCGACTATTCTCGTACTCCCCTATTCCCTTATTGCCCTAGTCCCCTACTCCCCTACTTCCTTCGCATCAGCACCGTAGGCGAGCCCTTGTAATCCGTGCGCGCGAACTCGCGGTAGCCGAGTTTTTCGGCCACGCGCAGCGACGCTGCGTTGTCCGGCGCGATCATGCAGACGAAATCGCGCCGGCTGAAATGCCGCTCCGCCCACGCGAGCATCGCCAGCATTGCTTCGGTCGCATAGCCCTTGCCGTGCATCGCCGGCCTCAGCGCCCAGCCTTGCTCCGGCGCATCGAACGCGTGGTCGCCGAGGTCGCGCTGGTAATCGGCAAATCCCGCGTCGCCAACATAGGCGCCTGTGTCCTTCTCTTCGATCAGCCAATAGCCAAACCCGGTCAGCTGCCAGTGTCCAGGAAACGAGAGAAAGCGCCGCCACGAGTCCTCGCGCGTGGAGGGTCTGCCGCCGATGTGCCGGGTCACATCCGGATCGGCCCACATCGCCGCCGAGGCGTCGAAATCGCCAAGCCGATGGCCGCGCAAGCGCAGCCTCTCCGTCTCCAAGACCGGAACCATGTCACTGCCCCGCCAACACCGCGTCGATCAGCGCGTAGGCCTCTTCACTGGACCAATCCGCCCCGCCGGCCAAGCGGGCCACTTCACGCCCTTCCCGATCGTAGACGATGGTGGTGGGCATCCCGGTCGAGCGCACGTCGAACAGGACGCCACGGCTGACATCGATCAGAAACGGCAGCGCGCCAGCTGACAGCCGCTCCAGCTCCCGTTGCGCCTTCTGGCGGTCGCGTTCGCTGTCGACGCTGATCGGGACCACCCGCACTCGCCCTTGATAGCGGCGCTGCAATTCGGCGAGTGTGGGCATTTCCTGCATGCACGGCGCGCACCATGTGGCCCAAAGGTTCAGCACCATGACCTGGCCTGTAAGAGCCGCGAGCGAGGTTTCGGCGCCGGCGATATCCTGGATGGCGCGTGTGGGCAGCGGCGGGGGCGCCTGCAACACCGCGAGCTGCCGCATCTCGCCGGTCGCGAATCGGGCAAGACCGGTGCTCGGCTCCGGCTTTGAAGCGGCGGCGAAAAGCACGTAAAGCACAGCCACCGCCCCCGCCGCCAGCATCGCCATCGCGGCCCATAAAGCCCAGTTCTTTTGCGCCGAGGAGCCTGCGTTCGTGTCCAAGTCAACATCCTCTTCCGGCGGTCAGCGCATGTGGGGCGGGCGTTTCGCCGCCCAACCCGACGACGCCATGCAGGCGATCAACACTTCGGTCGACATCGACAAGCGCCTATGGCGCGAGGACATCGAAGGCTCCAAAGCGCACGCCGACATGCTGGCCGCCCAGGGGATCATTACGGCGGAAGACAACGCCGCGATACAGGCCGGGCTGGATCAGATCGCCGCGGAGATCGCCACCGAGGCGTTCGAATTCTCGGCGGAACTGGAAGACATCCACCTCAACATCGAGGCGCGGCTGACCGAGCGGATCGGCGAAGCCGGCAAGCGCCTGCATACCGCGCGCTCGCGCAACGATCAGGTGGCGACCGATTTCAAACTCTGGACCATGCGCGCCTCGCGCGAGGCCGGCGACGGGCTGCGCGCCCTGCAAAAGGCGCTCCTGAGGCGCGCCGATGCGCATGCCGAGTGGATTATGCCCGGATTTACGCACATGCAGACAGCCCAGCCGATTACGCTCGGCCACCATCTGCTGGCGTATGTGGCGATGTTCGAGCGCGACCGCGTCCGCATTATCGGAGGAGCCTTGGAAGCAGCGTGGGAGTGTCCGCTCGGCGCCGCCGCGCTTGCCGGCACGAGCTACAAGATCGATCGCGACGCCACCGCGCGTGCGCTGGGCTTTCATGCACCGGCCAGCAATTCGTTGGACGCGGTCGGCTCGCGCGACTTCGCGCTGGCGGCCCTGGCGAGCCTTTCCATCGCCGCAACGCACCTGTCGCGCCTTGCGGAAGAGCTCGTGCTCTGGACAAGCCCCCAATTCGGCTTTGCCGCACTGAGCGACGCCTGGTCGACCGGCTCTTCGATCATGCCGCAGAAACGCAATCCGGATGCCGCCGAACTCATTCGCGCCAAGGCCGCGCGCATCGGCGCCAATTTCGCCGCGCTCAACGGCATCGTGCAAAAGCTGCCGCTCGCCTACGCCAAGGATCTGCAGGAAGACAAGGCGCTGACCTTCGAAGCGTTCGATACG
>CAZHWA010000271.1:0-4012 GCA_964536175.1 uncultured Terricaulis sp.
GTAACGGTGGACTTCAAGCCGGGGCTGAAGAAGGATCAACTCATCGAGATCGTCGGCGCCTATGACGGTCTTGCCGTGCGCAGTGCGACGAAGGCCGACAAAGACGTGATCGCCGCGGCGAAAAAGCTCAAAGTCATTGGCCGCGCGGGCATCGGCGTCGACAATATCGATGTCGCCGCGGCAACGCAGCGCGGCATCGTGGTGATGAACACGCCGTTCGGCAATTCCATCACCACCGCCGAGCACGCCATCGCGCTCATGTTCGCGGCAGCACGCCAGGTGCCGGAGGCGAACGTCTCGACGCAGGCAGGCAAGTGGGAAAAGAACCGGTTCATCGGCCGCGAACTCTACGCCAAAACCTTGGGGCTGATCGGCTGCGGCAATATCGGCTCCATCGTCGCCGATCGCGCGCTGGGCCTCAAAATGAAGGTGATCGCGTTCGATCCATTCCTTTCACATGAGCGGGCGGTGCAGATCGGCGTGGAAAAGGTCGAGTTGGATGAGCTTTTGGCGCGCGCCGACATCATCTCGCTGCACACCCCGCTCACCGAGAAGACCAAGAACATCCTTTCGCGGGAGGCGCTCGCCAAGACCAAGCGCGGCGTGATCGTTATCAACGCGGCGCGCGGCGGTCTGGTGGATGAAAGTGCGCTGCGCGAGGCGCTGGACAGCGAGCACGTGGCTGCGGCTGCCTTCGACGTATTCACAGTCGAGCCGGCCAAGGAGAACCCCCTGTTCGGGGCGCCGAACTTCATCGCCACGCCGCATTTGGGCGCATCCACGGCCGAGGCGCAGGAGAATGTCGCGCTGCAGGTGGCCGAGCAAATGAGCGATTACCTGCTGACCGGCGCGGTCACCAATGCGCTCAACATGCCATCGATCACCGCCGAAGAGGCGCCGCGTCTGAAGCCGTTTGCAGCGCTCGCGGAGAAGCTGGGCGCGTTTGCCGGTCAGATCGTCGACGAAGGCCTCGAGGAAGTGGCGATCGAGTACGAGGGCGATGTTACGCAGCTTAACACGAAGCCGCTTACCGCGGCGGCGCTCGCGGGCGTTTTGCGTCCGCTGCTGCAGGACGTGAACATGGTCTCAGCGCCCGCACTGCTCAAAGAACGAGGCGCACCGCTGACGGAGTCGACGCGCGATGACTCGCCCACTTACGACAGTCTCATACGCATCAAAGTGAAAACCGGCGGGGGCTGGCGCACGCTGGGCGGCACACTCGTCGCCGGTCAACCGCGCATCGTCGAGGTGAAAGGCATGGCGCTCGAAGCGCCGTTTCATACGCTGATGCTCTATACCAACAACGCCGACAAGCCGGGCTTCATTGGCGCGCTCGGCACGCTGCTGGGCGCGGCCAGCGTCAATATCGCCACCTTCCATTTGGGCCGTGACGCCGCTGGCGGCGAAGCCATCGCGCTGGTTGGCATAGATCAACCGCCCGCCGACGCCGTCATGGCGCAGATCGCGGCATTGCCGCACGTGCGCTACGTCAAGTTGCTGAAGTTCTAACTCCGTTCCAGGAACTGCCCCCAAGGCGGTGCGTTTGAGCGCGGCGGGGCGCACCGCTCTGCGAAGGGGTGGTCCATGAAATGGAAGCTGTTCGGCTCGACGCTGCTGCTGGCGATCGCCGGCCTTATCCCGCCCGCGCATGCGAAAATCGACGGCGTCCGGCTCGGCTATGTCGACAATATTCAGGATGAGCAGGGCGATGTCGTCGACGGTAAGGAAGGCTCCAATCTGGAGATCGAACTCATCTCGTCCTCGCCGGACTTTCTGAATCTCATCGGCTCGCCCCGGCCCTACGCCATGGTCTCGCTCAACACCACGAATGACGGCGTCAATTTCGCCGGCGTCGGGATCATCTGGCGTCTGGAATTCGCCGATGGGTGGGCGTTCGAGCCGGGTTTTGGCTACATCGTCCACGACGGCGAGCTGGATAATCCCTTCCCAAACGACACGCCTGAAGCGGCGGCGTTCAGCCGCGAGCATCAGTTGCTCGGCTCACGCGATCTGTTTCGCACCACCTTCGCGCTCGAACGGGAGTTCGGACCGCGGTTTGCCGGGCAAATCTACTGGGAGCACATGAGCCACGGCGAAGTGCTCGACGCGGGCCGAAACCAGGGGTTGGATTATGTCGGCCTGCGCTTTCTTTATCGTTTCGATATCGACCCGGCCGACTGACCACTTTCCAATACGGGGCAAAGCGGCCTAAGTTGCACGCCTCAGCGAGGGGGAAGCGATGCGGGTGGTGACAACAGCGGGGTGCGCCGCGTTCGGCGCCGCGTTGATCGGTGCGCCGGTGGCGGAAGCTGGCGTGGACGAAGTCCATGTGGGCGTAATGGCGCACAACATTTGCGTCATCAATTGCGACAACGCCAACAAAGAAGACGGGCCGAACGTGGAGGTGCAGGTCTCCTTCGACTCGCCTGCCTTCCTCAGCTGGGCGTTCTCGCCACAGCCTTACGTGATGGCCTCGCTCAACACTGCTGGCGATACAAGTTTCGCCGGCGCCGGTCTCGAGTGGCGTTGGGACTTTGCACATAACTGGGCGCTCGAGCCTGGCTTTGGGCTGGCCGTGCATGACGGCGAAAGCAACAATCCGTTTGCGAATGGCACGCCTGAAGCCGAGGCGTTTTCCCAGCAGCATGTGCTGTTAGGCTCGGATGTGCTGTTCCGCACTTCGCTCGGCCTCACCTACGATTTCGACGGCCCGTGGGAAGCGCAACTATTCTACGAGCATTTGAGCCATGGCCAGGTCCTAGCCAGCGGCCGCAACCAGGGACTAGACGAGGTCGGCATCCGTTTCGGGTATCAATTGGGCAGGTGATCGGTTCCTTCGCCCGGCAAAGACGCTAAACTCGCGCCTCCGGGAGGGGATACATGACACGCCGCTTGAAAGACTTCTTCGCCGACCAGAGCCGTAAGCGGCGCATTCTCGCGCTCGACGGCGGGGGCGTCCGCGGGCTGTTGTCGCTGGGGGTATTGTCGCAACTGGAAGAGGAGTTGCGGCGCAGGAGCGGCGACCGCGACTATCGGCTCAGCCAGTATTTCGATCTGATCGGCGGAACCTCGACCGGCTCGATCATCGCCACCGCGCTCGCCTTCGGCTGGGAGGTGTCGGAGGTATGGGCCACTTACCGGCGGCTGATGCCCACTGTATTCGGCCGAACCATCGGCGCCGGCATCTTTAAGCCGCTCTATGCGGAAAAGCCGCTCGCGCGCGCCTTGAAGAAGTTCTTCGGCGGCGAAACGCTGGAGTCGCCCAACCTAGAAACTGGATTGGCGATCTTCGCAAAACGCGCCAACAGCGGCAGCGCCTGGTCGTTCTGCAACAATCCGCGCTGGAATTTCTACGATACGCTGAAGCCGGACGACGAGTTCGCGCCCAATCACACCTTCCTATTGCGCAGCTTGGTGCAGGCGAGCGCGGCGGCGCCGCACTATTTCCGCGGCGTGCCGATGGTCATCAAGGCGGACGACCCTAAGCACCGCAAGGAAACGGGCGGCTATTTTGTCGATGGCGGCGTATGCGGCTACAACAATCCGGCGCTCGAATTGCTGACGATGGTGCGCGATCCGGCCTACGGGTTCGAATGGCCGCTCGGCGCCGACAACATCTACATGCTTTCGATCGGCACGGGGTTTGCGCGCGAACCGCAAGCGCCGAAGGGTCCTTACGTGCTGCAAACCGTGGGCGCGCTGCGCACAATGATCAACGACGTGTCGCTACAGCAGATCGCTTACTTGCAGGCGATGGCCGAGGTCGACATGCCTTGGTGGATCAATCTGGAAAAACGTCATCAGGAGAGCCGGCCCTATCTCACGCCTTCGGCATTGCTGCGTTACCAGCGCGTCGATGTGCGCATTCGCTCCGATGTCGACCATGACGGAAAGCTGCTGCCGGACACGGCTGAAGCGCTGCGCGGGGCGCCGCTGAGCGACAGCGAATGCACCGAGGCGCTGAAAATCGCCAATATCAGCGACACCAACGCCGATACGCTGACAGACCTCG
>CAZHWA010000272.1:0-4010 GCA_964536175.1 uncultured Terricaulis sp.
GCGGGGGGCGCGGCCTGCGCCAGCGGAGTTTTGATGACGCTCGCGAGGGCCGCTGAAAGGGCCGATGCGGAGCGACGTCGCTTGTTCGCGACAATTCCTGATCCGTGGAGACCCATTTATCGGGCTGCGGCGAAGGCCGGCTACATCGCCCGCGACAAGCTGGAGCATGTCGGCTTCGGCACCATGAACGGGCCGGACGGCAAACCGTTCAAGACGCGCGCCGGGGGCGTGCTCAAGCTGCAGGACCTGATCGGTCAGGCCGAAGAGAAAGCGCGCACGCGCCTGCACGAAGCCGGACTCGGCGAGGAATATGGGCCGGCCGAGTTCGAAGACATCGCTCACAAGGTGGCGATCGCGGCGATCAAGTTCGCCGACCTTATGAATTTCCGCGGCACGTCCTACGTGTTCGATCTCGACCGCTTCATGAGCTTCGAAGGCAAGACCGGGCCCTACCTGTTGTACCAGGCGGTGCGCATCAAGAGCATTTTGCGCAAGGCCGAAGAGATGGGCGCAAGCGAAGGCCCGATCGCCATCGCGCATGCGGCTGAACGCGCGCTGGCGCTGGAGCTTGACGGCTTCGATCGCGCGCTCAAGCTGGCCTACGACAAGCGTGCGCCGCATTTCCTGGCCGAGCACGCCTATGCCTTGGCGCAGGCGTTTTCGGGCTTCTACACGCACTGCCCGATCCTGCCGTCGGACGGGGCGGTGCGCGCTTCGCGCCTGGCGCTCGCCGGCGCGACGCTCAAGCAGCTGACATTGTCGCTGGGGCTGCTGGGCATCGAAACGCCGGAACGGATGTAACGCGCCAATGCGTCAGCGCGCCCGCAAGCGCCCGGCTTCGGCGCGGCAGTCGTATGGCAAATCAGGCTCGGCGCAGAAATCGGGCCAGCGATCGGTTTCGCGCCAATAGTCGACCAGCCCGAAGTCCTGCATCAGCGGCATGAAGCGCGGATCGCTGCGCATGGCGGCGGTCGAGGGCGCGAAGAATGCGCCGTGAAAGATGTCGGCCCCTTCCTCGCGCCGCAGCCGTTCGACCAGCGCGAAGGCGCGGTCGTTCTCGCCGAGCGCGCCGAGCACTTGAATGCCGAATTGGGGCTGCATGCAGCTTTCCGCCGCCTCCGCCGCGGCGCGGCGGACGGCGGGGGAAGCGACCGGCGCGGCTTCGATGACGCGCTCCCAGCACGCGCGATCGGCAGGCGCAAAGGTGCGCTCGGACTCGGCAAGGATCTGCAGCGCAGAGGCCGGCGAGCCAAACCAATACGCGGTCCTGAACCGGGCCCAGGCGATGTTGCTCTCATTCGGCCAGTTCTGCGCTGTGCGCGCCAGCAGCTCCTGCGCATCGCCGTTGCGGCCAACCAAGGCCAACGCCCAGGCGAGATTGCCGATTCTGAACGGCGCCAGCGGTTCGCGCGCATAAGCGCGCTGGTAATAGACGACAGCCTCTTGGTTGCGACCGACATCGCGCAGGAACCGGGCATAAAGCCCGTTCAATTCGGCGTTGTCGGGTGCGTCTCTGACCAGCGGCCGCAACACTGCTTCCGTCTCGGCGCGGGCTTGGCCTGGCATCAGCGCCCAGACCTTGATCGCCGCGGCGGCGCCGTTGCTGCGGTCGAGCCGCAGCGCCCGTTCCGCCGTGGCCAAAGCGTCCTGCCGGAGTTCGGCTCTGATTTCGCCGGGCATCTCCAGCGACACCTCCGCCATGATGCGCGCGCTCCGGCCCTGGATGAAGCTGGAGCGCGGCATCTGCGCCGCGATCTCCTGTGCAAAGCGCAAGCGCTCGCCCTCGCGGCCGGTCTCTGCCGACAATTCGCAGGTGCGCAGCAGCGCCGCCATCAGCAGGGGGGCAAGCCGCAACCCTTCGGTTTGCGCGGTCACGGCGCATTCCAGCACTTTGACGACCTCGGCGGCGATTTCCGGACGCAGTGCGGCCGCCTCCGGTGCGGCTTGTTCGTAAGATTGCGCCCAAATCGTCTGCCGCGTGCGCACGTCCTCCAGGCGCACTGAGGCGCGAACGGTTTGCCCGTCCTGCAGCACCGAGCCGTCGATCACGAAGGCGGCGCCAAGCCTGCGGGCGCGGTCGATGGCTGAGTGTTCGGCGAGCGCTGTTTCGCTGCGAGCGACTGCCGGCAGTCCAAGTTCGTTCATGGTGACGGCGATTAGATCGGCGGTCTCGTCCGCCAAGGAGCGCGTCGCCGCATCGGCGTCGAAGGTGAACACGGCTGTGCGCGCGCTGTCCGTCCGCGGAGCCAGAAGCGGGATGAGGGCGAGGGCGATAATCGCAAGGCCGGCGAGCGCCAAACCTGCGCGGATCCGCCGCGAACGCAGCCAGAGCGGGGGCCCGAGCGCGCCGCCCTTGTAGGCATAGACGGAAAGCTTTTCGCTCATCTTGTGGAGCGTGACTTCGCCGCGCGCGCCCCATGTTTGCGCCAGCTCGCCGCTCACCGAGCGGCGCACGTCCTCCGAAACGAACAGGCCGCCCACGGGCGCGAGTTGCTGCAGCCGCGCGGCTATATTGACGCCATGACCCAAAAGGTCGCCGTCCGCCTCGACCATGACTTCGCCGAGATGGAGACCGACGCGCAGTTTGGGCATGCTCTCCTCGCCGGGCGCCTCAAGCAGCGCAATCGCCGCTTCAAGCCCGGCGCTCGCGGTCGGCAGCTCGACCATGAAGCCGTCGCCGGCGCTGCTGAACACGCGTCCGCCATGGCGCTCGGCTATGGTCTTGAGGCGTTCGCGCAGCGCACGCACAGTTGCGGCCGCGCCGGCGTCGTCGCTTTCGGTGGCGCGCGAATAGCCGACGATATCCACGGCGAGAATCGTGGCGAGCTTGCGCGTGTCGGACACCGGCGCCTCCACAACCAGTCTAGCGCAACATCACGGGGCGGAGGAGAGGTCAAAGGCGCGCCGAAGCGCGCCGGCAAGCGGGGCTTGCCGGCGGCGCGGGCGGCGATGGGACGGGCGCGCGGCTCAGCTGGAATCCAAAAACGCGTCCTGGCGCACGAAGGCTGCGCCCATGCAGTCGACGCCGAGCCGCGGATCGTCGGGATCGCGCCGGTCGCTGCGGCAGGGGGCGAGGATGTAGGCGTGCACCACCGAACGCCAGCGGCGCACCTGGCGCACCATCAGCTGCGCCAGGGCCATCGCGTACGGGGCGGGATTGTCGATGACGCGGCGCAGCGCTTCGAACCGGCGTGCAAGACGAAACGGGGCCAATTCCGGTTTGAGCATGCGCGGCGCGCGCGGCGGCGGGCTTGGCGCGGGCGCGTGCTCAGCCCAGGGATTGCGGATGCGCGGGGCGCGCGCATTGGACACAAACCTGGGATCCTGCGGGATGGCGAACGAGAACGGCGCGCGCCAGCTGTGCGGGCGGGCAAGATCGATCTCGCGCGCCTGGGCTGTGCGCACCGGGCTGTGCGCCGCTGGGCTCAGGCGCGCCGTGGGCCGTGCCGGCCGGCGCTGCAGGGCCGGCGCGCGCGCAGCCCCGCGCGCGATGGCGCGCACCGCTCTCTCGGCGCGCTGGGGAGAGGAGCTCTGGCGCGCCGGCGCCGGTTTGGGCGGCGGGCGCCAGTGCCGGGCCATGCCCGTGAGCGGAATGCGGGTGACGATGGGCCCGCGTGGGACGCGGGCCGCGGCTGCGCAGCGGGCGCGATGGATGTCGCAGGCTTCGGCCAGCAGCAGCTTGCGCACCGCGTGTTCGAGCGGATGCAGCCAGGCGAGCATGCGTGTGCGCAAAGGCCGGGGCAGCGCCGTCAGCAGCGCGATCGCCGCCGCATCGCCGATCGCCGCCAGCGCGCGCGCGTGCATGGCGCGCACGCGCGCCCACAACGGGGCGATGGGCGCACGCGGAGGGGCGGGCTCGGTCACGATGGGATGGGTGCGATGGCGGGGTGTTGCATGGTGTCTTTCGCGGGCCAGTCTAAGCCCGCCCGGCCGCGGCCGAATTTGCGCGCGCGCAGGGCCCGCGATTTCAACTGCTTGGGCCGGGTTGGCTGCCGAAAAGCGGCGTGGCG
>CAZHWA010000273.1:0-4009 GCA_964536175.1 uncultured Terricaulis sp.
CCGATTACATGGGCATGCTGGCGACGGTGATGAACGCGCTGGCCATGCAGAACGCCATCGAAAGCCTCGGCGGCCACGCGCGCGTTCTGTCCGCCATTCCGATGGTCACAGTATGCGAACCGTATATTCGCCGGCGGGCCATGCGACACATGGAGAAGGGGCGCATCGTCATCTTCGCCGCCGGCACCGGCAATCCATTTTTCACCACCGATACCGCGGCGGCTCTGCGCGCAGCCGAAATGGGCTGCGATGCGCTGCTCAAAGGCACGCAAGTGGACGGGGTCTATTCGGCCGACCCAAAGAAGGTCAAAGACGCTGTGCGCTACGACACCTTGACCTATCACGAAGTGCTCGCGCGCGATCTTCGCGTAATGGACGCCTCGGCCATCAGTCTGATGCGCGACAACGGCATCCCCATCGTCGTGTTCTCGATTCACAAGCGCGGCGCGCTGGCGGACGTGCTCGCCGGCCGCGGCGTCTGCACTACGATCAGCGACTAGGAAGAATGACTCATGGCTCAGCCCCCGCCGTTTAAGCTGGACGATTACAAAAAGCGCATGGATGGCGCGATTACAGCGCTTAGCCACGAATTCGGCGGACTGCGCACCGGGCGCGCATCTGCCTCGCTGCTCGATCCGGTGCAGGTAGAAGCCTATGGCTCAACATCCCCGCTCAACCAGGTCGCCGGCGTCACGGTGCCGGAGCCCCGCATGATTTCGGTGCAAGTCTGGGACAAGGCGATCGTTTCCGCCGTCGACAAGGCGATCCGTTCAGCCAATCTAGGGCTCAATCCTATCGTCGACGGACAGACGCTGCGTATTCCGATTCCGCCGCTCACCGGCGAGCGACGCCAGGAACTGGCGAAAGTGGCCGGAAAGTACGCCGAGCAGCAACGCGTCGCCGTTCGCAATGTGCGTCGCGATGCGATGGAGCATCTGAAGAAGCTCGAAAAGGAACACGTGATCAGCCAGGACGAGCACAAGCGTCACAACGATGAAGTGCAGAAGATCACCGACGAGCACATCCGCAAAGTCGACGAGATGCTCCGTCACAAGGAAGAGGAGATCATGCAGGTGTGAGCGAATCGCGAATGGCGAGTAGCGAATGGGGCGTGCGCCTCCTTCCATTCGCCATTCGCCATTCGCTATTCGCCGCGCCCATGGCTGCTCCCACTCCCCACGCGCAAACCTCGCCCGCGCCGCGCCACATCGCCATCATCATGGACGGCAACGGCCGTTGGGCCAAACAGCGCAATCGCCCGCGGACGTTCGGCCATTCCGAAGGGGTCGAAGCTCTGCGCCGCACGGTGGAAGCCGCTCGTGAGCTAGGCGTGCTCTACCTGACGGTGTTCGGCTTCTCGACTGAAAACTGGCGCCGTCCGGTCGAAGAGGTGAACGCGCTGTTCGATCTGTTGCGCCTCTACGTGGCGCGCGATCTCGACCGGCTGGTGAAAGAAGGCGTGCGCGTGCATGTGATCGGCGAGCGCCTTGGATTGCAGCCGGACATCGCCAAGATCGTCGAGGACGCCGAGGCGCGCACGCGCCATAACGACAAGCAACATCTCACCATCGCCTTCAATTACGGGGGTCAGGACGAGATCGCGCGCGCTGCGCGCCGCATCGCCAGCGAGGCCGCCGCCGGAACGCTGCAGCCAGACGAGATCACCCCGGAGCGCTTCCAGACCTACCTGGATACGGCGGGCCAACCGCCGCCCGACCTGCTCATCCGCACCTCCGGCGAGACCCGGCTTTCCAATTTCATGCTCTGGCAGGCGGCCTACGCCGAACTCGTCTTCCTCGACGTGCTTTGGCCCGATTTCGATCGGGCGGCCCTGGAGCGGGCTATCGAGATCTACAACAAGCGAGAGCGCCGCTTCGGAGGAACCGATCCTGCACCCGCCTGAGCCGGCTGGAGCGCATCTGGAGCGCACGGACTGGTCCGACCTCAGCGCGCGCATCGCGTCGGCGTTGGTGCTGGCGACGGCGGGGCTGCTTGCAGCGTGGTTCGGCGGTCCCTGGCTAGCAGGCGCGTGCGGCGCCGCAGTCGTGGCGATGAGCTACGAATGGGCGCGCATGAGCGAACCGGATTCGCTCATCCCCGCGTTCGCCTTTTCGCTCGCGGGATCGCTCGGTGCGGTGATGGCGTCGAGTTGGCTGCGGCTCGATTATGCAGTTGGCTGGTTGGTGCTGTGCGCCGTGCTCTCGGCCACACGCCGCCGCTCTCTCGTCGGCGTCATCGAGACGGCCGGCGGGGCCATCTATATCGGCTTGCCCGCTGCAGTGTTTCTGTGGCTGCGCACCCGCGGCGCCGAAGGGCTCGAGACCGTGCTCGCGTTGTTCGCCATCATCTGGGCTGCGGACACGTTCGCCTATTTTGGCGGCAAGATCATCGGCGGCCCCAAGGTTGCCGAGGGGCTGTCTCCGAAGAAGACCTGGTCCGGGATCGTTACGGGGGTTGTCGCGGGCGCCGCCGCCGGGCTCGGCTGCGGCACTCTGTTCCACGTCGCCCCGGAGCTGCGCGTGGCATGGTCGGGTATTGGCGCGCTTATCGCATTTACGGGGCTCATGGGCGATTTGATCGAATCCTTCCTGAAGCGCCGGTTTGGCGTAAAAGACGCAAGCCGCCTTATTCCCGGGCACGGGGGCGTGCTGGACCGGATCGACGGCCTGATGGCGGCGACGTTGCTGACGGGCGCTGTATTCGCCTCCGGGGCTAATCTCGCGCCCCTGTTCGGGGACGGCCTGTGACCACGCCGAACCGCTCCATCACTATTCTGGGCGTCACCGGCTCGATCGGACGCTCGACCATTGAGGTGATCGAACAGCTGCGCGTGCAGGGCGCGGACCTTCCCGTGGAAGCCGTGACGGCTGGCCGCAACCTCGATGGCTTGGTCGACGCCTGCCGCCGCCTCAGGCCGCGCTATGTCGCGGTGGCCGATGCAGCTCAGCTTGGGCCGGCGCGCGAGGCTTTGGCGCCCTTCGATGTCGAGGTCGGCGCGGGCGAAAGCGCGCTACAGGAAGCTGCGGCCCGCCCCGCCGACTGGGTGATGTCAGCGATTGTCGGCGCGGCCGGGCTTGCACCTACGCTCTCGGCGGTGCGCCGGGGCGCTTTGGTGGCGCTGGCCAACAAGGAATGCCTCGTCTGCGCGGGGCCGCTGGTCTTGGACACCGCACGCCGGCACGGCGCGACGCTTCTGCCCGTCGATTCCGAGCACAATGCGATATTTCAGGTGCTCACCCATCCCGAGCGCGTCGATCGGCTAACCTTGACCGCGTCCGGCGGGCCGTTCCGAACCTGGAGCCGAGAGGCGATGGCCGCCGCCAAGCCAGAACAAGCCTGCGCCCATCCCAACTGGTCCATGGGCGCCAAGATTTCAGTAGACAGCGCCACCCTGATGAACAAGGGCCTGGAACTCATTGAGGCATCGTACCTTTTTGGCATGCCCCAGGGGCGGATCGAGGTGCTGGTGCACCCGCAATCGATCGTCCACAGCCTGGTGCATTATTCCGACGGCTCGGTACTGGCGCAGCTGTCCGCGCCGGACATGCGCACCCCCATATCCTACGCCCTGGCATGGCCGGACCGCGCGACAGTGACAACGCCCAGGCTGGACCTCGGTCAAACCGGCGCGTTGGATTTCCAGCCCCCCGATCTGGGTCGATTTCCGGCGCTGGGGCTGGCCCGCAAGGCGCTGCGGGCGGGTCCGGGCCGCACCGCAGCTCTGAATGCCGCCAATGAGGTCGCGGTCGCGGCGTTCCTGGCCGGGAGGATACGTTTCCTCGACATTTCCCGGATAGTCGAAGAAGCTCTGGCAGAGCTGGAGGGGAGCGAAGCAGCGCTTATCGCAAAAACGCCCACATCCTTGGCTGAGGTGGCGGCGGTGGATCGGGCCGCGCGGAGCGCGGCGCAACGCATTGCGGGAAGTCTGGCCGCAGCTTAAGGCTGGCGGACGCTCCATACGAGAACAAACGCGGAGGAAGCGTTCGAATGCCCGATTTGCTGCAGAGCG
>CAZHWA010000274.1:0-4005 GCA_964536175.1 uncultured Terricaulis sp.
TCCTGGCTGCCATTGACAAGGCCAACCCGGCGCTAAACGCCTATGTCGTGGTATCGCCAGAGAAGGCGCGCGCGCAGGCGGCGGAAAGCGACAAGCGCCGCGCCTCAGGCAAAGCCGGCCCGCTCGAAGGCGCGCCGCTCGGCATCAAGGATTTGTTCTGCACCGAAGGCGTGCGCACCACGGCGTGCTCGAACATCCTGGGCGAGTTCACGCCGACGTACGAAAGCACGGTTAGCGCCAATTTGTTCAATGATGGCGCGATCATGTTGGGCAAGCTCAACATGGATGAGTTCGCGATGGGTTCGTCGAACGAGACGAGCGCGTTCGGCAACGTCATCAATCCGTGGCGGCGCGGCAATGAAGACACCAAGCTGACGCCCGGCGGCTCCTCTGGCGGCAGCGCCTCGGCAGTCGCAGCGGATCTGTGCCTTGGCGCGACCGCCACTGACACCGGCGGCTCGATCCGCCAGCCGGCAGCCTTCACCGGAACGGTCGGCGTCAAACCTACTTACGGGCGCTGTTCGCGCTGGGGCATTGTCGCCTTCGCATCGTCGCTCGACCAGGCCGGCCCGATTGCCAAGACGGTTGAGGATGCAGCGATGCTGCTGCAATCGATGGCAGGACACGATCCCAAGGACTCCACGTCTCTCCCCACTCCGCTCCCGGATTTCCGCGCCGCCACGGGGCGCTCGATCAAGGGCATGACGATCGGCGTGCCGGAAGAATATCGCATGGACGGCATGCCCCAGGAGATCGAGGATCTCTGGCAACAAGGAATCGCATGGGTGAAAGATGCAGGCGCGACCATCAAGAACATTAGCTTGAAGCACACCAAGTACGCACTGCCGGCTTATTATATCGTGGCGCCTGCGGAGGCGTCGTCCAATCTCGCGCGCTATGACGGCATGCGCTACGGCGCGCGCGTGACGGGCGCCGACCTCAACGCCACCTATGAGCAGACCCGCGCCAACGGCTTCGGCGCCGAAGTGCAGCGGCGCATCCTGATCGGCACCTATGTGTTGAGCGCGGGCTATTACGATGCGTATTATCTGCGCGCGCAGAAGGTGCGCCAGCGCATCGCCCAGGATTTCCGCGACGCCTTCAAGGAGGTGGATGCGATCCTTACGCCGGCGACGCCCTCGGCCGCCTTCGGCCGTGGCGAAAAGAGCGGCGATCCGGTGGCGATGTATCTGAACGACATTTTCACCGTGACCGCCAACCTCGCCGGTCTGCCGGCGCTGGCGCTGCCCGCCGCGCTCGACAAGCAGGGCCTGCCGCTTGGCCTGCAAGTCATCGGCAAGGCGCTTGACGAAGAGAGCGTGTTCGCTGTGAGCGCGGCGCTTGAGAAGGCGGCAGACTTCCGCGCCAAGCCGACAAAGTGGTGGGCGTAATGCGCGCCGCCTTGATCGCGCTCGTGCTCATGACAGCGCCGGCTGCAGCAGCAGCGCAGGAGGGCTACGACATCGGCGGCGCCTGGCGCGGTGAGCAGGTCGGCCGCTTTTTCTCGATCCCGAATTATCTTGACGTGACGCTTGAGGCCCTCGATGGGCAGGTCTCCGGCAGCGGGCACATCAATTTGTGCGCCGGTTGCCGGGGCTTTGCGCACCATGCCGTAGCTTGGGAGGGTCGGCTCGACGGCGACCGCATCGATCTGCGCGGCGTCTATCCCGACCGATCGTTCGAGTCTGAAGTGCGCTTTGCCGGTCAGGTTGTAGACGATGGCCAGCGCATCGTCGGGGTTGTCTCTAAAGGCCGGCGGGACTGGAATTTCGTGCTGGTCCGCGAGCAGCGCGCCGAACCCGCCTTGCACTGACCGCGGGGTGCGCCAAACTGACGAAATCGCGGCGCCCGCACGCGCCTGTGGGGTGAGAGCGGCTGCTTCTGACCCGCGCGCGTGATCCCGTGCCAAGAAAGGGGCGGCGTCAGACATGCATGAATTGTTGGAACGGCTAGGGCGCGGAGACACCCAGCTCATCGAAATGTGCCAGCGTGCGAATCAGGCGTGGCGCGGCTTTCTCGATGAACTCGATGGTGCGGATACCGGCACGCTGGCGGCGCGTCTCGGATTCTTCCAAGCGACCATCGAACGCATCTTTCAGAGCCAGACTCTGGGCCAGACGATGATGCCGTGGAGCGCATTCGCAGTGCTCTACGACACCCAGCATGGCTGGGGTGCGAACATCCAGCGCGCCCGCCAGCTCGCCGAAGCGTTTGCGATCAGCAATTGCAGCAAAGAGGTCAAAGACGAAGCGCGCTCATGCGTCATTTCCTACGAACTCGAACAGGACATCGAGCCGATCGTTTCGAATAAAAAACGCTGATGCGCTGGCGCCGGCCGGTGCGAATCCGGCTAACGTCGGGCGCATGGCCAAACGTAAGTCCTCCACGCCCAAGCCTCAGCGCCGTCCGCGCGCTGAGATCGACCGCAATTATTTCTTCGGCGACGTGCTGATCAAGACCGGCGTCGCCGCCTTGGTTGCGCTCGGCCTTATCGCCCTGGCCACGCCTTTCACCCTCATGGGGGCGTTGCAGGACGGGATGTACGATTACGTCGCGGTGATGGGCGGCTTCGGGGCGCTGGGTCTGACGGCCTTTTTGACCGGCCGACACCTGCGGCGGAACGCGACGCACTGGGACTTCGATTAGGCGCCTTGACCTTGCCGCAGCGAAGGCCGACTCTTCCGGTCACGGAAGGAGCTGGCCTTGAACGCAGCCGAATGCACGCGCCTAGGCGCCTATCTCTCCAAGTTGTTAGGCTCGCCGACAGTGTCGGTGGTGTCGCGCGGCGCCGACGAAGCGGACGTGCTGGTCGACGGCGAGCAAGTGGCGGATTTGTTGCGTGACGAGGAAGATGGCGAGCTGAGTTACTCGATCAGCCTCGCGCTGCCGCGAAAGGCGGGCTCCAAGAAGGACGCGCCGATCGACGACGCCGAACGCTCACGCCTGCAAATGCTGTTGCGCCAGAAACTGCACGCGGCGGAATTGGATGTGCGCGCCCGCCCGCGCAAGACTGACAGCGCCGAAGTCTATGTGCATGATGAGTTCATCGGCACCATCTCCGCCGATGAGGACGAAGGCCAAGTGCTGACCGTGTCGATTCTCGACATCGATCTGGACGGGGAGGAGTAGGCAAGCGGTGCTAAGCCACATCGATAGAACTGTCGGCTAGAAAAACGCCCCGGCCGTGGCCGGGGCGAAGTCGGTTCGTTGAATCCAACCACACGCTTCCAGAGAGGAAGCGGAGCGCGGCGCGCTACAAGACACCCAACATCGAGGCGACCAGCGGATGGCGGACGATGTCCTGTTCGCCGAGGCGCACGACCGCGACGTTTGGCAACGCATCCAGCTTTTCGGCCACCGCCGCCAAACCCGACAGGTCGGGGAGCAAATCGGTCTGCGCCGGGTCGCCCGTCACAACCATGGTGGAATGCCAACCCAAGCGCGTCAGCAACATCTTGATCTGGCCGTAAGTGCAGTTTTGCGCCTCGTCGATGACGACAAAGGCGTTGTTCAAAGTGCGCCCGCGCATGAAGCCCACAGGCGCAATCTCGATCAGGCCTTCGGCCATCAGCGCCTTCAAGCGTTTCGCGGAAAGGCGATCGGTCAGCGCGTCGTAGAGCGGGCGCAGGTAAGGTGCGAGCTTGTCTTCCATCGCGCCTGGCAGGAAGCCCAGCGATTCGCCTGCTTCCACCGCGGGACGCGACAGCACGATGCGGCCAACTTTGCCGCTCTCGAGTGCTTCGACCGCCTTGGCGATGGCGATGTAAGTCTTGCCCGTGCCCGCAGGGCCCAGCGCCAGGCATAAGGAGTGCGTGTCGATCGCCTCCATGAGTGCGGTTTGCCCTTTCGATTTGGGCCGTACGGTTTTCACGAAGCTCTGGTCGCGCATGGCGTCGTTGGCGGGATGGTAGCCGCCGTCGAGCACCTGCAGGTTGCGCTGCCGGCGTTCGTCGCGCTGGAATTCCTGAACATTGAGCACGCCCTGTGCGTGCCTGCGCTTGGTGC
>CAZHWA010000275.1:0-3989 GCA_964536175.1 uncultured Terricaulis sp.
GGCGAACGGATTGGTGGGCTGTTGGTCGCTCATCCCTTCTCTGAGATCGAGCGCCAACACCATGCGGTTGGGCTGCGCCGGCCCGCTGCCGGCCGTGGCTGCAATCATGCCGATGAGAATCATCGGTCCGATGAACAGGAAGAGGACGAGGCCGGTCAGCACCCCACCCACGGTGATCAGAAACTGCTTCACGTCGCACTCCTTGAAACCGCGAACCCGATTTTATCGATAAATGATAAGACTGCCACTGGGGTCAAGTCCAATTTTATCGAAAAATGATAAACCACTGCGGTCGGGGCCCGAAACCAACCGCAAAACCTTGCTGAAGCGACATATTTTCCAAGCGACCATCTTCGCGCATGATGGCGCGCCGGAGGCATGGAATGGCGGCTTCGCGCGAACGCCACGGACTGGCCAGTGACGCCTGGATGCTGGAGCAGCAGGTCCGCGCCGAGATGGAGGCGCAGGCTTGGCGGCAGCTGCGCGAGCACTTGGCGGCGCCCCCGCCCTTGCCCGCGCCGGCGCCCGTTGAAGAGCCGTTCGACCACCACCGCGCTGGCAGCGCCGTTCTCAAGGCGCTGGTCCGTTTTATGTTGGCGGCTTTCGGCGCCTATCTCGGCGCCTTGGCTGCAGTCGACGCCCAACTCGGCGAATTCGAAATCTGGCTCGCTACCGGCGCGGGCTTTCTCATCACGCTGGCGCTTTCCATGTTCGGCTATGCGCGCGAGCTTGTGCACGTGCTGGCCGAAACTGCGCGCTGGGCCATCATCTGCGTCGTGGCGCTTGGCGCCGTTTGGATATTCTTCCAGATGGCGTGAGCAAACGCCGGGGGCCGACGTACAACTATGACTCTCCACTGGCTGCTCGCGCGCCCCGAGCGCGGCTTGTTTGCGCTGATGGCTGCGCAGGTCATCTTCTGGACGCTCGCACCTGCGCTCTCGCACACCGCGCCGCCACTCGATGTGGTGGAAATGTACGTGTGGGGACGCGAGTGGGTGGTCGCCACCTTCAAACACCCGAACCTGCCCGGGTTGGTGCTTGAGCCATTTCGTTTGCTCGCCGGGCAAGCCGGCTGGACCGCTTTTCTCGTTTCTCAGATTTTCGTCGCCGTCACGTTCTGGGCCGTTTTCGCGCTCGGGCGGGACGTTATGGACGGTCCCCGCGCTTTTGCCGGCGCGTTGTTGCTGACGGGGGTTTACTTCTTCAGCTGGGTGACGCCCGAGTTCAACCACAATGTCGCACAGATGCCCCTTTGGGCGCTTGCGATGCTGATGCTGTGGCGCGCAACGACACACGCCAGGGCGATCGACTGGATGCTGCTCGGGCTGTTCGCCGGCCTCAGCCTTTGGGCCAAATACTCCTCGGCGCTTCTGCTTGCCATCGCCGCCGTCTGGATGCTGTGGGACGCGCGGGCGCGCAAGCGCCTGCTGACCCCAGGCCCGTGGCTCGGGTTGTCTGTATTCGCTCTTGTGGTTGCGCCGCAGGTGCTGTGGCTGATCGAGCACGACTTCCTGCCGTTCGGCTACGCCGCCCGACGCGCCAGCGGCGGCGAATGGTACGCCTCGATCGAGTTCCTGCTGACGCTCGCGCTCGATCACCTGCCAATGCTGATCCTACTCCTATGCGCGGGCTGGTTCGGCAAGGCGCTGGCGGACGCGCCCGATCCGCCGGAGCGGCGCGCGCTGCGCTATCTGCTGCTGATGGGGCTAGGGCCTGCTTTGTTATTGGCGCTTGGCGCGGCTGTGACGGGTGCGGGTCTGCGCAGCTCCTGGGGCGCGCCCATGGTCGTGCTCTCGGGTCCCATCGCGGTTGCGTTGATGAGCAACAAATTCAGCACAGCGCGCCTCAAGCGCCTCATGGTCGCAGTGGCGGTGCTGATCCTCGTTGGCAGCGGCCTCTATTATGGCCACATGCGCTATGGCGTAGCCATCACCGGCAAGCCGCTGCGCGGAAACTGGCCGCAGGCAGACATCAGCCGCCAACTCGAAAGCCAATGGGTTCAGGCGACGAACGCGCAGCTGCGCATCGTCGCCGGCGATGTCTGGGCCTCCGGGCTCGTCGGCCTCAACGGCCGCAACCCGCCATCGGTGCTGATTGAAGGCGATTACCTGAAGTCGCCGTGGGTGAGCCCCGAGGACGTCCAACGCCATGGCGCGCTCGTTGTCTGGAGCGGCAATGAGGGCGACACATTGCCGGCGTTCAGAGAGGGGCTTGAGGTGCGCGAACTGCGTGTCCGCTCACCCTATGCGCGCGCCGAGAACGCCCAGGATATCGTCATCTATTACGCGATCCTGCCGCCTGGCGCTGCTAAGCGCTGACCGCCCGCTTCGCCTCGACATGTTCTGTGCGTGCTATGTACTCCAGCGCGCGCTCGCGCACGCGCGGGGGCGTGTCGATACGGCCGAGGCTGGAGACGATCAGCGTGATCATGGTGAAGAGCCCCGTCTGCAAGAACAGCGAGAGCGCAAAACCGGTGATGATCGTCACCCAGCCGGGCGTCGCGTAGCCCGAGAGCTTCATGCTCAAAGCGATGAGCACGACGGCGATTACGGCCGCCGCCATCGCCACCAGCGCCAGGGCCATGCGCGTCAGAACCAGCTCGGAGAACACCATCACCGCCCGCATGCCGTGCAGCACCAGGCTCGGGAAGTTCATCTTCGACGTGCCGGCGTAGCGCACGCCGCGATCGGTGGGAACATCTGCACGCCGCAGTCTTGCTTTGACTGTCGCGGCCGCAACATGCGTCGAGGTCTCGTACATGCCTGACAGCCGCTCGAGCGCGACTGGCGACAGCGCCATGAAATTGCCGAAGCGCAGGCGTTGGCCGGTGAGGATGTGAAACAGCCGCTTATAAACCGAGTAGAACAATTGAAAGGTCAGCGTCTCCGACCTCTTGGCGCGTTCGGCAACGGCTACGTCGCAGCTCGCTGGCGCGACCGCAGCGAGCAGCCCCGGGATGCTCTCGGGCGTATCTTCGCCGTCGGAATCCATCACCACACAGGCAGATAGGCCCGGCAACGAAGCGGCATGCGCGAGCCCAATGGCGATCGCTGTCTGATGGCCGACATTGCGGGCGAGCCGCAGAATCTCACCGGAAAGCCCGGCGCCGGCAATGGACTCGACCCGCGGCGGCGCGGCAAGCGAACCATCGTCGACGGCGACGATATGAAAGCGCTTGTTCGAGGCGCGTTCGACGGCGGCCAGCCGACGGCACAGTTCGGCGAAACTGGCTTCGTCGTCGTAGACCGGCGTGACAATAGCAACGAGCGACATAGGCCGACCGTACAGGCGAGCCTCTCAGCGGTCGAGGCCGACGCCGGCGATCGGCACGGTTTCGAAGCGGTCGCCGAAGCCCTCAATCAACGGGCGCGCGCGGCCGATCGCGGCCTGCACCTGCGGCAAGTGCAGCGACTTGTCATGGTGTTCCTTGCTCTCCCAGACTTCGCTGATCCAGATCGCGTTTGCGTCCGCCGGATCGGTCGCAACCACGTAGATGCGACATCCAGGCATTTCATCGGCGCCTTCGAGCAGGATCGAAACGAGCTTATCGCGTTGGCCCGGCCGGGCGATCATCTTGCCGAACAGACCATACATCGCGCCCTCCGTGGTGCATGCCGTTCCGGTGATGGCGCAGAGCCCGAAACCTGCGGCCAAAACCGTGCGGCGATGGATCGGCATGGGATCTCATGCGGAGATTTGGTCGGAGCAGCTGGATTCGAACCAACGACCCCCACGTCCCGAACGTGGTGCTCTACCAGGCTGAGCTATGCTCCGAAGGCCGGGGCTTATAGACCGCGCCGGCGAGGGGCGCAACGACGCATGAAACCTCCTGAATTCAGAGCTCTGGGGGTCTCGAGCTGCGAGCGCGCCGCACAGTTGCATCGGCAAGCGGGCGCCCTTAAGTACCCGCTTCGCTTTTGGGGTGTCGCCAAGTGGTAAGGCAGCGGTTTTTGGTACCGCCATTCCCAGGTTCGAATCCTGGCGCCCCA
>CAZHWA010000276.1:0-3988 GCA_964536175.1 uncultured Terricaulis sp.
TTACGATTTTACGCGCCATTAACACGGCAACCGCTTTGATCGACACTGCAAAGTCGTGGGCGATTCTCGATTCTTCGAGTCCGCCTGGGGTTGGGCGTGAGCCGCGGACGCGCGGCTTCAACGCGGCGAGGGCGGATCATGAGCGGCGCGCAAAGCTGGAGCGTAAAGGGCATCGACCCGAAAGTGCGAGAAGCGGCGCGCGAAGCCGCGGCGCGACAAGGCATGAGCCTGGGCGAGTATCTCAATCATGCGCTCGCCAATCATCAGCCCGGCGCACACGGCGGCCAGACGCAGACCGCGCCGCAACCGGCGCGTACGCGCTCTACACGCTATATCTCGCAGGACATCGACGGCGACGACGAGTGGACTGTGGCGCCTAGTCCTCGCGTCACCGACCCCACACGCTTAGTTCAGCGCATTGAATCGATTGAGCGGCGCACGCAGCTCGCCGTCACCGGGCTCGACCGCGCTGTCTCTACGATCGACCGCTCCGTACTTGGCCTCGCTGCGCGCATCGAGGACGCGGAAGCGGCGTCGGCAGAAGCGTCCGAGCGCATAGCTGAAGCGCTCGAACAATTCCGCGCCGCCGGCGAGACCTTATCGGGCAAGCTTGCCCGCGCTGAGCAGGAGGCGTCGCAGAGCCGCGCCGCGTTCGAAGGCGCCAAGAGCGAGATCGGCGATGTCAAGCAGCGCCTTGAACAACAGATCGGCGTTGCTGAAGAAGTTGCGCGCCGCGCCGAGGCCGCCGCCTCCTATCTAACGCAGGAGATGGAAGGGCGCGACTGCGCGCTGAAACAAACGCTCGCCGAAGCGCGCGCCGTCGCCGAAGAAGCTGCGCGGCAAGCCAGCGAAGCGTCCGCCGACGCGGTTGCCGAATTGCGCCGCCTGCAAGAAGAGCTGAGTGAGCGCCTCACCGAGACCGAAAGCTCCACCCGACGCGCCGTCGAGCACGCCATTGCCGAAGTGCGCAACGAAACCGGCGGGGCGCGCGAAAAGCTGCTGCAGGAAGTCTCTCGGCTCGAGAGCGAAATCGCCAAGCGCGTCGGCTCGGTCGATGATTTGCGCAGCGAACACGCGGCGTTGATTGCGCGTATCGAGCGCGCCGAGCACAGCACGCGCGAAACCACAGCCGGTCTCCGCCAGGCAGCCGGTGCGGCGATTGCCGACCTGCGCAACGCCCAGCTCACGCTCGCCGCGCGCTTGAAGCAGGTCGAGGACATCGCCGGCGGCTCCGGCGCCGTCGACGTCTCGGACATCCGCCAGGCGCAACATGACATCGCCGAGCGCCTCGCCGCGCTCGAATCGAAAACCGACACGAGCCCGGTCGCCGATGCGCTCGCCGCCTTCGAGCGGCGTCTTGCGTTGATGGAAGACGGCGGCGGCAAGCTCGCCGAAGTCGACGGCGCGGTGAAAACCCTGGACGAAGCGCTGAACCGGCTCACCCAGCGCATCGCCGAAACCGAAACCACAGCCAACACGGCCATCCGCACGCTGGAAGAAACCGTGTCCTCGCTCGGCGCACGCGTCGAGCAGGCCGGCGGCGTGCCGGAAACCGAAGCGGTGCGCGCCCTGCTCGAATAACGTCTCGACACCATGGCGCAATCGGTCAGCCAGATGGTCGGCGAAGCGCGCAGCGAATTGCAGGCGCAGCTGAACGCCGCGCTTGAAGGCGTCGCCGGCGAAGGCCTTGAGGGCGCGCTGGCCGACGTCAACCGCCGCCTTGCCGCCGCCGAGCGCCGCCAGGCCCAGACTATCGAAGCCATCTCCCTGGAAATCCGCCGCATGTCGGAAACCGTCGACCAACGCCTGCGCGCGGTGGAATCGCGCAACGACGACGCGGCAGGCGCGGCGGTGCGCGAGGAATTGTCGAAAATGGCCGAAACGCTCGAGCAGCGCTTCGACGAGATCGAGCGGCGCGAAGCGGCCGCGTTCGACCGCATGGGGCTTGAGGTGGGCCGCCTCTCCGAGCGGCTCGAAGAGCGCGTCGGCGCGGTCGAGGCGCGCAGCGCCCAGGCCATCGAGCAGGTCGGCGAGCAGGTCGCGCGCATGGCCGATCGCTTCAACCAGCGCCAGGACGCGCTCGCGCGCGATCTGGGCGAACGCATGATCGACAGCGAAGAACGCTCGAGCGCGCGCGTCAGCGAAGCGATCAACTCGATCATGCAGCGTCTCGCCGAGGTTGAGGAGCATTCCGCCGAAGCCATCGCGCCGGTGCAAAAGGCGGTGAGCAGCGTCGCCAGCAAGCTGCAGGAATTCGAGAGCGGGCGCGAGGCGGACGCGATCGGCGCAACGCCGGCCCCAGCGCGCCGCTACGACGACTTCCCGATGTTCGACGATCTCATTGCCGAGCCGGCGCCGGCGCCGATGGAGGCGGCGCAGCCGCTGCGCGCCGGTCCGCTGCCGCCGAGCGCTGAGCGCGAGACCGACAGCGCCCCGCTCGCGGACATCCCCACCAATGACGACATCTATTTCGCCGACGACATCGACGACCTGCTCGATGACGGCGAGGACACATCCCCGGTGGAGATCGGCGAGCCCGCGCAGAGCGAGCCGTTTGCGACCGACGCCGCGCCTCCAGCCGAGCCGTTTGCCGATTTCGGCGCCGACAGCGACGCCATCGAAGACGACTTCAAGCCGCTCGATCTGTCGCCCGACGACGATCTGCTGATCGAAGATCCCACGCTCGACGAGACGATCGTGCACGCCGCCGCGGCCGCACCGGCGCCGCCGGCCGACGACGATCCCTTCTGGTCGCCCGAGCTGACAGGTGAACTGCCGCCGCTCGACGCTGCGGACGCCGACGCGCTCGACGACACTGTCATTACCTCGCCCGGCGCGTCCTCGCCGCTGCCCGATCCGACCGTGCTCGACGAGCCGGCCCAACCCGCCGGCAAGAACGACTATCTTGCCCAAGCGCGCCGCGCCGCCCAGGCGCACGCACAAGCCAGGCAGAAAGGCGCCGAGCCCGGCGCTGTGCCGAAGCTCAGCCTGCGCGGCAGCAGCCGCATCGCGCTCTGGGGCGCGGCCAGCCTGGTTGCGGCGATGGCCATTGGCGGCGCCTGGTACATCAACCAGCGCAGCGAGGCGCCGGTCGCCGAACCGCAATCGCCCGGCGCTGCGCCAGCGCCGGCGCCGGCCAGCGACGCCGCCACGGGCGCCGATCCCAACGCGTCGTTCGAAGCGCCTCCGCTAGACCCGTTCGCGCAGGCGCCGGCCGAGAGCCTCGCGCCCGACGCCGCAGCCAGCGACGCCGCACCGGTTGCGCAAAGCGCTACGCCCGCAGCAGGGACGGTCGTGGCCGGGCCGCTGCCGGCGCGCAATCTTTCGCTCGAACAGGCCGCCCAGGCTGGCGACCTCACGGCGCAGTACGAACTCGGCCTGCAGCAGCTCGCCGCCGGCCGCACGCAAGCGGGCGTGGGCCTGTTGCGCCGCGCTGCCGACCGCGGGTTTGCCATGGCCCAATATCGTCTGGCCAAGATCTACGAGCGTGGCGAAGGCGTGCCGGCCGATCTTGCGCTCGCGCGGCAATGGACCGAACGCGCCGCAGCCAGCGGCAATCGCCGCGCCATGCACGATCTCGGCGTCTTCTTCGCCCGCGGCGAAGGCGCCCCGCTGGACGAAGCGGCCGCGTTCCGCTGGTTCAGACAGGCCGCCGAACTCGGCGTCGCCGACAGCCAGTACAATCTGGGCGTCCTGTACCAGCAAGGGCGCGGGGTCAACGCGAGCGCGTCGGAGGCGCTGTTCTGGTTTCTCGTCGCGGCGCGTCAGGGCGACAGCGACGCCGGCGCGCGCGCTACAGCGCTGGAGACGCAGCTGCAACCCAACCAGGTCGAACAGGCCCGCGCCCGCGCCCAAGCATTCCGCCCGCGCGCCGCCAGCGCCGTCGCCAACGGCCAGTTCGGCCCGCGCGCCTGGGCGCAGCGCTCCGGCGCTTAACGCTCCATCCCCCTCTCCCTTGCGGAGAGGGGGTCAGGGGGTGAGGGGCGAG
>CAZHWA010000277.1:0-3974 GCA_964536175.1 uncultured Terricaulis sp.
CGACGAACTCGCCAAAGGCCGGCCGATGGAGAAAATCCTGCGCCGGTCCTGAGCGGCGCTAGAGCGCACGCTGACGCGGAGCTTGGCGTGCCGCCTGCATGGTCCGCGGCGCTGGCACTTCTTCAGACGCGTCGATCAAGCGTTGCCGCGCGTCCCGCAATTCGACATGCACGTGATTGGTGATGCCCGGATAGCGCGCGTTCAGGTCCTGCGCGATGCCGATTTCCTGACCGGCCACGACCTCGTCTCCGACGCCGACATTCGGCGCCACATAAAAAACGCGCGCTTTGATCTTGGTTTCGGAGTTGACGATCTCGACAACGCGAAAGCCGCCAACGCCGCGATAGGCGTAGCCGAGACGGGCGACCTCGCCGGCGATGGGGCTGCGCACCGTAGCGCCGGGCGCGACAACATAATCGACGCCTTCGTGTTCGCGCTTGCCCCCGTCGCGGCTGGCGCCGAACGCGCCCGAGCCGAAATCGTCAAAGCCGCGCATGGCGCCGTGAGTGGGGTTGTAGAAATCGGTGACGCCGTCGCCGTCCTTGTCGACCGCCCAGATGACCGGCGGCGGCTGCCGCAGCGCCGTCTCGACCGCGGGTTTGGCGTCTATGACGCCGCCCGCCAGCGTGCGCAATGCACCGTCGGCGCTGCCAAGCATGATGGCGCCGAACGCCGACACCGCGAGCGAAAACTGCATCAAGCCGCGCTTGATGCGGCGTGCAAGCGGCGCTGGCGCAGCATGCGGGCGCGCGGGTCTGGCGTGCGTCACGATCATAATCTCGTCGGTAGGGTTGCTGCCGCGCGCAGCGCCGCGGCGCGACTGTTCAAGCTGAATTGGAGGGCCGTTTTGTGACCTTGGATAGGTCAACTGCAGCGCGCTCCGCCAATCGGCTGCCGAACTCTTTCTTATGTTATAGGCCGATCGGCTGGTGCTCGGCGGCACTGCAAGCTAAAGCGGGGTCGCATGCCCCAGGTTCAGCGCAAGCTCACCACCATCCTCGCTGCCGACGCCGCCGGCTACAGCAGCGTCATGGAAGCCGACGAGGTGCGTACGCTCAGCGATCTGCGCTCGGCCCGCGCGGTGTTTGCGCAATTCATCGATCGCCATCACGGCCGCATCGCCAATACGGCGGGCGACGGCCTGATCGCGGAATTCCCGTCCGTCGTCGAAGCCGTGCAATGCGCCATCGAAGTGCAACGGGAACTCGATTCCAATGCCGAACGGCATCTACGCTTCCGCATCGGCATCCATCTCGGCGACGTCATGGTGGATGGCCAGGATCTGCTGGGCGAAGGCGTTAATCTGGCTGCCCGGCTGCAAGGCATGGCTGAGCCCGGCGGCATTCTCATCTCGCAACAGGTCTACGATCAGGTGCAGAAGAAGCTGTCGGTCGGCTTCCAGTTCCTCGGTGAGAAGCATCCGAAGAACTTCGCCGGGGGCGTCAACGTCTACAGCGTTGGCGCCGCGGAGCAGGGCGTGGAGACGAGAAAACAGGGCAAAGCGAAGCGCGGGCAGTCCGCTGCTCCCGGGTCGCGGCGCGCACGATACATCGCCGAGGCGCGGCGGCTTGGCTTGATCGTGCTCATGCTGCTCGTGCTCGATCTCATGACGGGGCCGGGCTTCTGGGTGCAGTGGCCAGCATTCGGCATCGCGTTCTGGCTGGCGATGCGTTCAGGCCCTCTGTTCGAGCGGACCAACTAGGCGATCCCCAAGGCCCGCAGCACCGCGCCCTGGTCGAAATAGGGCCGCTCGCATTTGATCTTGTCGCTTCCCGGCGCGAACTCGAACGCGGCGCTCATGCGCACGCGGAAGCTCTTGCCGGTCGGCGCGATAACGCGTCCGCCAACTGTCAGCGGACCAGTGTGCGTGCCGGTGAGCCAGAACTCGACCAGCACCGTATCGCCATCGTGAGCGATGGCGATGATCTCGTTGCCCTGGTTGGGGAAGGGAACCCGCGAAAGCGAGAAGTACTGCCGCACGGCGGCCTCGCCGTCGAACACTTGGCCGCCTCCATACATTTCGTAGCGCGGATGCGTGAAGGTGGCGATGACGCCGTCCCAGTCGTGCGCTGTCTCCATCCGCATGTGGTCGCGGACGGTCTGGATGCGGCGGGCGGCGAGGTCGGTCATGGCTCAATCCTAACCAGTCCCTGCGCTTTTCGATAGCTCGACCGCCCATCGTCGCGTCCGCCGGCGCGCCCGTCGCAAAAACAATGGCGCGCTGTCGCGCCGGGGTGATGTTGGGCGCGATCGGAGCGCGTCATGTTCAGATTCTCGACTATCCTCGCCGCCTTCATGCTGATTGCCGGCGCCGGCGCCAGCGCCCAGCAGCAACCACAAACCCCGCCATGCTCCACGCCCGAATTCCGGCAGATGGACTTCTGGCTCGGAACCTGGGGCGCGCACTACACCGCCGACACCAGCCAGCCCGCGGGCGGGACGAACATTATCACGAGCGCATACGGCGGCTGCGTCATCCAGGAAGCGTTCGATGGCGGGCCGCAGGCGCAGGGCCTGATCGGCCATTCGGTTTCGACTTATCATGCACCCACGGGGCAATGGCGGCAGACTTGGGTTGACAACCAAGGCGGCTATTTCGCACTCACTGGCGGTCCGGTCGGCGACGACTTCATCCTAACCAACACGCGCATCGCCGAGACCATGCCGCACCAGCGTATGGTGTTCCAAAACATCGAGCCTAACAGCTTCACCTGGCGCTGGCAGCGCAGCGCCGATGGCGGCGCGACCTGGAGCGACGCCTGGGTGATCTATTACGTGCGCCGTGTCGGTTAGCTCGGCCGGCAATACTCGAGCGAGACCGTGCCGCGCTGGCCGCCGACTTGTCCGAAGCCGTGCCGGCTCGACTCGTCGTAACTGACGCTGGCGCCTTCGGCCAGCGGCAGCGTCACGCTCGGCGGCGAACTGACCGCCATGTCCATTTCCGAATTGTGCCCATAGGGACAGGACACGGCGACCGGAAAGCTGTCCTGCATGAACGAGCTGATGTCGACCGTGGCGGTGTGCCCATCGTCGCTGCTGACGATCGACATCATGGCGACGCTGGCATTGGCGCCGCGCGTAGCGCGGCATCCGTGCCCGCCCGGCGCGAAGACAATGTCGGCGCGGCCCCGGCCCATATAGACCACGCTGCCATCCGCCTGCGGCGCGGCCCGATCGAGTTCGAACACTGCTGTGGTTGCGAGCGTGTCGCCGCCATAGGTCTGTTCCTGCCAGCGCACGCGGCAGAGCCAGGCGTTTTCCGGTTGCGCGGAAAGGCTGGGGGCGAGCGAGGTCCAGACGAGTGTGGCGATGGCGGATGCCGCCAACAGCTTATGAGCACGCGCCATAGGCGACCTCCTGCAATGCCCCCGCGCCGCGTAGCCTAGCAGACCGCCGGAAATCCGCCAGAAGATCGCCCCTCGCGTCTTGCCTTGAGCTGGAAGGCGGGCAAGGTGGGGCCAATAGCTAGCACATGACGGGAGGACGAGATGGCGCGCGTTGCATTGGTCACTGGCGGCACTCGGGGCATCGGCAAGGCCATCTCAGCGCGCTTCAAAGCCGATGGCTACAAGGTCGCGGCCAACTATGCCGGCAACAGCGAAGCTGCGGACGCCACGGCAAAGGAACTCGGCGTGGCCGTCTACAAATGGGATGTCGGCAATGCACAGGCCTGCAAGGACGGCATCGCCACGGTCGAAGCCGAACTCGGGCCCGTCGACGTGCTGGTGAACAATGCCGGCATCACCAAGGACGGCTTCTTCCACAAGATGAGCGCCGAGCAATGGGATGAGGTGATCCGCGTCGATCTCTCTTCGCTCTTCTACATGACGCGGCCAATCTACGAGGGCATGCGCAACCGTGGCTACGGCCGTATCGTCAACATCAGTTCGATCAACGGCCAGAAGGGCCAGGCCGGGCATGTGAATTACTCCGCCGCGAAAGCCGGGATGATCGGCTTCACCAAAGCGCTGGCG
>CAZHWA010000278.1:0-3970 GCA_964536175.1 uncultured Terricaulis sp.
TAGCTCGCAATCGGGGACTAAGGAGTGGCCGCACACAAACCGATGGTGAGGTCCGTACAAGTCGGAGCGCGCCGAGAGGCTCGCCGTACAGATGCCTGAGCGGCCTGCCCCCAAATCACCAGTCGCCAATCCTGAGTGGATCGAATCCGGCCGCCTGCTGTTCGCGGGCCCGGTCGCTTTCGAACTTGGGGTCGCCGACATGAACCAGCTGCCGCCCGGCGATCTGCCGGAGGTGGCCTTCGCCGGCCGCTCCAATGTCGGCAAGTCCTCGCTGATCAATGCGCTGACAGGACGCAACAAACTGGCGCGCGCCTCAACCGAACCAGGCCGTACGCGCGAACTGAACTTCTTCCGCCTCGGCGAACGGCTGCGCCTCGTGGACCTGCCTGGCTACGGTTACGCCAAAGCGGGCAAGGCCGACATCAAGCGCTGGACGAGCCTGACGCGCGATTATCTGCGCGGCCGCGCCGCGTTGAAGCGCGTGATGCTCCTGGTCGACGCGCGCCACGGCCTGAAGCCGCATGACAAAGACGTCATGGACGCGCTCGACACGGCCGCTGTGAACTACCAAGTCGTGCTGACCAAAGCCGACAAGCTGAAACCAACCGAAGCGGAGGCCGCGGCCGAAGCGGCGCGCGCGGCCATCGTCAAACGTGCAGCCGCGCACCCGGAGGTTATGCTCACCTCCGCTGAATCGGGCTCTGGGATCGACCAGTTGCGCGCTGAAATCGCGGCCTTGGCGTAAGCGCGCGAACCGCCTAGGAACCGGCCGTGACCAAGCTCCCCGCCAAAGATCGTCTGGCCGCGCTCGAAGCGGGTCTGGCTAAGGCCAGGACGCTGGCCGAGGCGCTTCCCTACATCCAGATTTACGACCGCGAGACGGTCGTGGTGAAATATGGCGGGCACGCCATGGGCGATACAGAGACCGCCCGCAAATTTGCCGCAGACATCGTGCTTCTGAAGCTGGTGGGGATTCATCCCGTCGTCGTGCACGGGGGCGGCCCGCAAATCAGCCGCATGCTCGACAAGGCGGGCGTCAAATCGCAGTTCGTGGACGGCTTGCGGGTAACCGACGCCGACACAATGGAAGTGGCGGAGATGGTGCTTTCGGGCAGCGTCAATAAAGAGCTTGCCAGCCTGATCACGGCCGCCGGTGCGGAGGCGGATGTGCGCGGCGTGGGGCTCTCCGGCAAGGATGCGCGCTTGATTACGGTGGAAAAAGCCGTGCGCACGCGCAAGGACCCCGACAGCATGATCGAGCAAGCCGTCGATTTGGGCTTCGTTGGCGAGCCCACAGAGGTCGATCCCACCCTGATCCAGGCGCTTATCAACGCGCCGGAAGACTACGTGCCGGTCATTGCGCCAATCGGCGTCGCGAAGGACGGCAGAACCTACAACATCAACGCCGACACCGCCGCCGGCGCAATCGCCAAAGCGCTGTCGGCCAAGCGCTTCCTGCTGCTCTCCGACGTCGAAGGGGTGCTCGATGCGGACGGCAAGTTGGTGCGCGAGATGACGGTCGACGAAGCCAGAAAGGCCATCGATAGCGGCGTCGCTACCGGCGGCATGATCCCAAAACTGGAAACCTGCATCGCCGCGCTCGACAATGGCGTCGAAGCTGCGGTCATTTTGGACGGGCGCACGCCCCACGTACTGTTAATGGAACTCTTTACGGAACATGGCGCTGGCACGCTCATCCACTAAGCTCGCGTTGTTCGCCGCGCTGTTGTGCGCCGTGCTGGCCGCGCTAATGGCGTTGGCCGGCCGGGCCGACGCGCAGCAACAACGCCGCCAGACGAGCGGCTGGCAAATCTGCAACGAGACCAGCTTCGTTCTGGAAGCGGCCACGGGCCGCCCTGACGGGCGGGCGATCCTCGTGCAGGGCTGGACCCGGCTCAGACCCGGTGAATGCCGTATCGCGGTCTCCGCCCCACTGGCGCGCGGCACGCATTATCTTTACGCGCGAACATCGCCGGCGCACCGCGGCGGGCGCCGGCAATGGGGCGGCGACGCGCGCCTCTGTATCGACCCATCGGGATCGTTCACGATTGAGAATCCCCCGCAATGCTCGGCAATGGGCCTGGACGAGCGGCGATTCCGGCGCGTGCGGATCAACAAGCGCGATACCTGGCGCACCTCGTTCGCCGAAGCACAACCTTACACGCTCACGCGGGCGCGCCAGGCGGGGCTGCAGCGGCTGCTGGCGGACGCCGGCTTCGATCTTCGAGAAGGCAGGCGCGGCGCGGATCCCCGCCGCATCGCCCAAGCCATCGCGCAATTCCGCACCACAGCGCGCCTGCCCGCCAACGCCACCGAGAACCAGCTGATCGATGCGCTTGAGCAGCAGGCGCAACGGCGCGCCCAACAGGTAGGCCTGACGCTATGCAACCGCACGCGCGGACGGCTTTGGACCGCGCTTGGCCATCGCAATGACGGCGAATGGGAAAGCCGCGGCTGGTGGCCGCTCAATCCTAACGGCTGCGTACGCACGATCGACGAAGAGCTGATCCAGGAAGTTTACTACGTGCACGCTGCGCTGGAGACGAGCGAAGGGCCGCGCATGCTCGCCGCCGGCGGCGAGGCGTTCTGTACCAGCGGCGCACGCTTTGCCATTATCGGGCGCGGCAATTGCGCAGCGCGCTACTACGACGAACAACTGTTTACGCCCATCTCGGCTCGCAATCGCACCGGCCTGGTCGTCGATTTCGAGGAACGCGACTTCCTCCCGGCAGGCGAAACGCCGCGACAGCTGCAGGTGCTTCAGGATGCGGCCCGCGCCCCCGCAGCGCGCGAACCGCCGCGACGCGGGCTGCCGCCGCAGAGCGCGCCGACGCAGGACCGTTCCGGCTCGCCATGAACGGGGCGCAGTTCAGCGCCTGGGTGTTCGATCTCGACAACACGCTTTATCCGGTTGCAGACCTCTATAACGAGATTGGCAGGCGGATGACCGCCTATATCGCGCGTACGCTGGCGCTGGACGAAAGCGAGGCGCACGCGCTGCGCGAACGCTACTTTCACGAGTACGGCGCAACGGTTGCCGGCCTCGCGCGCCATCATGGCGTCGATGCCCGCGATTTTCTTTCCGATGTGCACAACGCCGATTACTCGGTGCTCTCGCCCGATCCCGAATTGCCTGCGCTCATTGCGGCTCTGCCCGGAGCGAAAATCATCTTCACCAATGGCGGCGGCGGACACCCAGAGCGCGCACTTGAACGCCTGGGCCTTAGCCATCTGTTCGACACCGTGGTGGACATTGAGCGTTGCGGACTTGCCCCTAAACCGCAGAGGCGCGCCTACGAGGCGCTCATTCAAGAATGCCGCGTCATTCCGACCGAGACGCTCTTGATCGAAGATACCCTGCGCAACCTGGAACCGGCGCACGGGCTTGGGTTTGCTACCGCGCTGGTCGGACCCGTGCATCCCGAGCCGCGTCCGGCCTACGTCGATCATTGGGCCAACGACGTCAAAGACCTGCTCCGCCGTTTCCTCTGAACCGCGTTTGGCGCCGGACACGAAAGGCGCTAGCTCTCGCCCATGAGCACCGATCTCGCCGCCCACATCGACACTGCCTGGGAGCGGCGCTCCGAGCTCTCGCCGCAGAGCAAAGGCGCCGATGTCGAGGCGATCGAGGCGGCCTTGGATCTATTGGATTCCGGTCAGGCCAGGGTGGCCAGTCCGGGCGAGGATGGGCGCTGGAAAACGCAGCAATGGCTGAAGAAGGCGGTGCTGCTCTCCTTCCGCATTTCGCCCAATCAGCTGATCGGCGCAGCGCATGGCAACGGCGGCGATCCCTCGCCCGGCCCGTGGTGGGACAAAGTTCATTCGAAATTCCTCGGCTGGGGCGAGGCGTCGTTCCAAAAGGCGGGCTTTCGCGCCGTGCCGGGCGCCATCGTACGGCGCGGCGCCCATATCGGGCGCAACGTGGTGCTGATGCCCTCGTTCGTGAATATCGGCGCCTATGTCGATGAAG
>CAZHWA010000279.1:0-2813 GCA_964536175.1 uncultured Terricaulis sp.
TACGGCTTGGCTTCCGGCTTGTGGACCGGCAATGTCAGCCGCGCCCATCGCGTCGCGCGCGCGCTGCGGACGGGGCTCGTCTGGGTCAATGGCTGGGACGCCTGCGACATCACCATGCCCTTCGGCGGCATGAAGCAATCCGGTTTCGGCCGCGATCGCTCGCTGCACGCCTTGGAGAAGTATACCGAGCTCAAAGCCATCTCCATCACCTACGGATAAGCCGCCCCACATGCCCCCCTCGATCGCCGATGCGCAGGAAGCCGAAGCCTTCCTCGACGCGCATCCGCAGATGCAGTTCTTCGACCTTGTCTATACGGGTCTCTCTGGCGTGCCGCGCGGCAAGCGCTTGCGGCGTTCTGAGCTTGCCCCGCTCTACCAACAGGGCCGTTTTCTGCCGTCCTCGCTGCTGGTCAGCGACATCACCGGCCGCGACGTCGAAGAGACCGGTTTCATCTGGGAGGAGGGCGACAAGGACCGCGTCGCGCGCCCCATCGCTGGACGCCTCACCGCCGCGCCTTGGCTTGGGAACGACGTCGCGCAAATCCCGGTGTCGGCGTACGAACAGAACGGCGCGGCTTTCGATCTCGATCCGCGTCACGTGCTGGCGCGCGTCATCGATCGGTTCGCCGCCGACTCGCTGACGCCCGTCGTTGCCTGCGAGCTTGAGTTCTATCTCCTGGATACGGCCCGCGACGCCCAAGGCCGCGTGCAACTCGCGCGCTGGCCGATGTCCGGCCGGCGGCCGGCGCACCACGATCAGTATGCGCTCGATGAATTGGCCGAAGCCATGCCGCTGCTGCGCGAACTCTGGGCCGCGTGCGACGCCATGGGCCTGCCGCTGGAAGGCGCGATCGGCGAGTACGGCCCCGGCCAGCTGGAAATCACGCTGCGGCATCGCAACGATGCGCTGGCCGCCGCCGACGATGCCGTGCTGTTCAAGCGCGCCGCCAAGGGCGTTGCGCTCAAGCACGATTGCGAAGCGACATTCATGGCCAAACCGTTCGCCCAATTTGCCGGCTCGGGCTTGCACGTCCACGTCAGCATCGACGACGCTCAGGGGGCGAACATCTTCGCCGCCGACAATTCCGAGGGCGCGCCGCCGCTGCGACACGCAATCGGCGGACTGCAAGCGCTGCTCGGCGAGTCCATGGCGGTTCTTGCGCCGAACGCAAATTCGTATCGGCGTTTCAAAGCCAACAGCTACGCGCCGGTCGCGCCGTTATGGGGCGTGGACAACCGCACCTGCGCGTTCCGCGTGCCTGCCGGCGCGCCGCAGTCGCGCCGCATCGAACACCGCGTCGCCGGCGCCGATGCGCATCCGGCGCTGGCGCTCGCAGTACTGCTGGCCGGCGTGCATCACGGACTGACGAACGCACTCGACCCCGGCCCGCCGGTCGCCGGCAACGGCTACGAGGCCGCCGCCGGCCGCGCGCTCATTCCGGCGAACTGGCCGGAAGCGCTGGGACGGTTTTCGCAGTCGGCGTTGCTTGCCGACTATCTCGGCGAAGCTTTCGTGCGCACCTACGCCACAGTGAAGCAGGCGGAACACGACCGCTACCAATCCGTAGTTCCGGATGTCGATTACGAATGGTATGGGCGCGCCAGTTAGCGCCGAACGGCAATGCCGAACAAGGAAAGCGGGAAGGCATGGCGAGAAACACACGAAGGCACGGCCCATCGCGCCGGTCGCTGTTGCGGCAGTTCGGCGCTGCGGCGGTCGGCATCTCGTTTGCCGGCGGCCTATCCGCATGCGGACGCACCGGCCCGGCCGTCAATTTCTACAATTGGGACACCTATATCGGCCCGACGACGCTTGCCGATTTCACCGACGAAACCGGGCTGCGCGTGCGTATGAGCCATTTCGCCACCAACGATGAGTTATTCGCGCGCCTGCGCGCCGGCAATCCGGGTTACGACGTAATCGTGCCCTCCAACGAATTCGTCACCCGCATGGCGCAGGCGCACATGTTGCAGCCGCTCGATCGCGCCTTGATTCCCAACTTCGCCAACATCGCGCCCGAGTTCCAAGAGGCGCCGTTCGATCCCGGGCGGAGCTATTCGATGCCGTATACGTGGCTCACCACGGGGATCGCCTATCGCAAGTCCGCCATGCCGGAGGGTTTCGTCCCCGATTCCTGGCGCTACCTGTTCGACTCGGATCAGTTCACCCGGAAAATCGCCATCGTGTCGGAGGCCGCCGACATCATTCGACTGGCGGCCAAATATCGTGGACATTCGGTCAACAACATCCCGGACGCCATGCTGGCCGATATCGAGCGCATGCTGATCCGCCAGAAGCCGCACATCAAAGCGTTTCATGAGGACGACGGACAGGACCTGCTGGTCTCCGGCGAAGTGGATCTGGTCATGGAATATTGCGGCGACATCGCCCAGCTCATCTCCGAACGCGGCGATGAAGAGTACGGCTGGGTCATTCCGCGCGAAGGCACGCTGCTCAATCAGGACTGCCTGGCTATCCCGACCGGGGCGCCGCACACGCAGGAAGCGCACGTCTTCATCAACTATCTGCTCGATGCAGAAGCCGGCGCTGCGATCGCCGACGCAATCCAGTTTCCCACCCCGAACGCAGCCGCGCGGGCGCTACTGCCGGACTCCTATAAGAACAATCCGGTGATCTTCCCCCCGGCGGAAATCATGGAGAAGTGCGAGTATGGCGCATTCGAAGGCGACGAGCGCGCACGCCGCTACGAAGAGATGTTCACGCGCATCGGCGCCGCCTAGCGTGTTCGCCTGAGAGGGCTCATGGAGCAATCCTGGAAACAGGCCAAGGGTGCGTTCGCGGCGATCGCCAT
>CAZHWA010000279.1:2823-3967 GCA_964536175.1 uncultured Terricaulis sp.
CGCTTGCCTGGTTCGTGCTGTTCTTTGCGACGCCGCTAGCGGTGATCTGGGCGTATTCGTTCGGCGAGAACGCAGGGCCTGTCGCCATCGACATCACCGGCACACTGGCCAATTATGCGCGTGCGCTTGAGCCGCTCTATCTCGGCATTCTCTGGAAAAGCCTGATTGTCGCCGCGCTGACGACGCTGTTGTGCTTGCTGATTGGCTTTCCGGTTGCGCTGGCGATTTCCTTCGCCGGCCCAAAGACAAAGGCATGGCTGCTCTTGCTGATCATGCTGCCGTTCTGGACCAATTTGCTCATCCGCACGTTCGCTCTGATCGCCGTGCTGCGCGAGCATGGGTACGTGAACGTCGTGCTGGAGTGGCTCTGGAACAACGCCAGCGGCCTGATGACGCTCGTGGGCCTGCAGCCGCTCGGCGCCTACGAGCCCTTGACGCTGCTCTACAACAACACCGCCGTCGTTATCGGGCTCGTTTATGTGCACCTGCCGTTCATGGTGCTGCCGCTCTATGCCGCCCTCGATCGCATGGATCGCTCGCTGATGGAGGCCAGTCTCGATCTCGGCGCCGGGCATGGGCGCATGATCTGGTCCATCGTTATCCCGCTCGCCGCACCGGGCATCGCCTCCGGCGTGCTGATCACCTTCATTCCGGCGCTGGGCGCTTATCTGACGCCGGATTTGCTTGGCGGCACGGACAGCCAGATGATCGCCAACGTGATCGAACGTCAGTTCAAGCGCGCCAACGATTGGCCGTTTGGCGCAGCGCTGTCGTTTCTGCTCATGTACCTTACCTTCATTGCCGTCGCCGCCCGCACGGTGCTACAGCGGCGGGCGAGAAGCGGATGACAAAGGAGGCGTTCCCGCTCTTCAGCGCCTGGCGGCTCTTCCGCGCCGGCGGCCCGCGCGAGAAGCCCGGTCCGCTTGATTATATGCGTCGTTGGTCGCTTCGCGCGGTGGTCGCGGCAACGCTGATCTTCCTCTACGTGCCGCTGATTACGCTGATGGTATTCAGCTTCAACACCAGCCGCCGTAACGTGGTCTGGCAAGGCTTCACCACGGATTGGTACGCGAAGGCGTTCAGCAATGAGTCGCTGCTGCATGCCTTTGCCAACTCGCTGACCATCGCCTTCCTGTGCACGATC
>CAZHWA010000280.1:0-3963 GCA_964536175.1 uncultured Terricaulis sp.
GCCCTCTGACATGTGGCGGCACGCAATTTCGATAAGCTATGCCGCCTTTGGCGGTTGGCTGGCCTTCGTCCGGCTAACTGAAATCAAAGACTGACATCCGGAATCAAAATTTCGCGCACACAGCGAAAGCGATCGAAGCCCGAAGGGCCGAGACGCGCGGAGCGCGGCTCGGTTCACGAGAGCGCGTCCGCGCGCCCTGCGCGCGGTTCGCCCATGATCACCTGCTTGGCTTAAGCAACATCCAGGGCTCCACGCCGAGGGCGTGCGCCAGCTTCTCTATGTTGTCGATTGTCACGTTGCGGGCATGACGCTCTATGTCGCCAATGTACGTTCGGTGCAGATCGCACTCGTGCGCGAGCGCTTCCTGGGTCCAACCGCGCTCCTTGCGCAGCCGGATCAAGTTCACCGCCAGAACTTGGCGTGCGGGCCTTGGCGACTTTGCCACGGCCGACGAATTGTCGGCGTGATGACTTTACGTCGACTGGATAAAAGTGTCATTCTTCCGGGATGCGAAATGAGGTTTCACCGGGCCTCTCAAGAGCCGCAGAACGCTGCTCTGACGCGCTTTCCTCTGAAGGGTTGCGCACGATCGCGCGCGTAATCGCGTCTGAACGAGCGGTCGATCTAGCCGTCGTCGGCGCACACTCCGGAGATCTAGTCGTCCGTTGTGTGCCGATCCCCACCTTGGGCGATTGTCGCGCCTTGGCAAGAATGATCGAGCAGGGTGACTTTACCCGCGCCGCCATCGTCTACACGGCCGAGGGCCAGCCTCCCCTCTCCGGCGAGATCGAATCCTACCCCCTCTCCCGCATCCATGAGCTTGCCGCTCTCCTCGCCAAGGAGAGCGCCCCATGAGCTCCACCCTCGACTGGGCCAACCTCTTCGAAGAGGAAGCTCCTCGCCTGATGCGCTTCCTCCGCCGCTTCGGCCCCAGCATCTCTGCTGAAGACATCTCCCAGGACGCCTTCGCCAAGCTCTGTGCGGCAAAGACCGGAGAGATCGCCAATCCCCAGGCCTATCTCATGACCACCGCCCGCAATCTGGCGCTCAACGACCTTCGCCGTCAGGCCAATCACAAGACCGCCCCTCATGCCGGGATCGAGACCCTCGCCCCTGCATCAAACGCTGATCCCGAAGCCGCGCTGATCGCCTCTGAAGAGGCCAGCGCCGCCGAAGCGGCCCTGGCGGCCCTCGAGCCCCGCCTGCGCGAGGCCCTCCTCCTCCACCTGGTGGATGGCCTCACCCAGCCCGAGGTCGCAGAGCGGCTTGGCGTCTCCCGCCGCACGGTGCAGCGCCATATCGCCGAGGCCCTCCGCCAGCTTCACCTTGCCCTAGCCGACCCCCAAAGCGGCCTTTAAGAGGCCATGGCGATGTCCGGGCGGCGCACCCTCACAGAAGCCGAGCGCCAGGCGAGCGAGTGGATCGTGCGCATGAAGGGCGATCCCTCGGCCCGGGAGCGCGAAGCGTTCGCCGCCTGGCTGGAAGCCCACCCCGCCAACCGCGCCGCCTATGAGGCGCTCCAGCGCACCTGGGACAGGCTCGCCAACAATCCCGCCCTCAAGGGCTTGGCCGCCGCCCATGACGCGCGGCCGGCACGCCGAAGCTGGAGGGCGCCGGCGCTGGCGATCGCGGCCTCCGCCCTCCTGGCGATCGGCGCCTTGGCCTGGTTCACCCAGCAGCCCGCGCCGATCCCCTCCGAGCAGGTGGCGACGGCCCCCGGCGAGCTGCGCACCATCACCCTGGCCGACGGCTCCACCATCGAGCTCAGCGGCGGCAGCGAGGCCTCGCTTCAGCTCACCGAGCGCGAGCGGCGCGTGGAGCTGACCGCGGGCTACGCCCTCTTCGACGTTGCGCACGATCCGGCTCGTCCTTTCGTGGTGCACACGCCCCGTGGCGACATCCGCGTCTTGGGCACCTCCTTCGTCATTCGCGTCAGCGAGACCCAAGTGCGCACGACGGTCCTGCGCGGCAGCGTCAGCGGCGCGGCCACAAGAGAGGGCCTGCTCTCCGCACTTGGACCTCGCGAAACCGTCACCGCCGCGGCGAACCAGGAGATCGTGCTCAACGAGGAAGGCGCCGAGGTCGTCCCGATCGCGGCCGAAGTCATTCCGCGCCGGTTGGCCTGGCAAGAGCACATGCTCGCATTCGACGGTGAAACGCTCAGCGAGGCGATTGCCGAAGTCTCGCGCCAAACCGGCTGGCGCTTTGAACTCGCGGATCCAGAACTCGGCGAGATGCGCGTCGGCGGCTATGTCGCCGCCGATCCCGAGGCCTTCATCCAGCTCCTGTCCTCGAGCCTTAGTCTCGACGCGCGCCGCGAGGGCGATCGCCGCGTAGTTCTTTCCCGGCGTTCGTAACCCCTGTTGTCTTGGACTGCAGCAGACGGACCGGTTCATCCCGGTCATGAGCACCGCAGCGCCGAATAGCGGACCTTCGCCGCTCCGGCCGGCAACTTCTATCGCTCGCTGTGGTCAGTCGGCCTTTTGCGGGAGTCTGTTTTGAGCCGCTGACTCTGACAAGCCGGCCTTCCTCAAACCGTCCGCGAAGAGCGCGAAATCCTCGCGGCGCTGGAACGGCAGCCATGCATCAAGCGTGGCAACCGTGAGCCCTGGGTCGAGCCGGCGGATCTCGGCCGCGGCGCGACGCGCCTCATCCATATGGCCCGCATGCGCGCAACTCGAGGCGATGACAGCCGCCGATATGGGAAAGCTCGGCACATCGCGAAACGATTTCCCCGCCCAGGTGCGGGCTATGTCGAAGCGCCCAGCCAAGAGATGCGCCATACCCACGCCCATCTGCATCCGGAACATCTCGTAGTCCCGCGGGCTCAAGCGCATGGCATGTTCGAAGCGTTTGATCGCTTCCTCGGGCTCGCCGCGCCAAATGCGCAGGAACGCTCCCAAGAACCAGGCGGCAGCGAGATTGGGGTTCAGCACCAGCGCTTTGTCGATGAAATCGACGCCGGCATCGAGGTCGTGCGCGAAATGAGCCAACGCGTGGCCACCGCGCGCCAGCGCGACAGCATCGTCCTTGCCCAGATCCACCGCTGCGCGCGCCAGGCGTGCGCCCTCGGCGGCCTCTTCCTGGTAATTGACGGTCCACCCATTTACCCGGCGCCAGAACAGGCACCACGCCGCCATGCCGTAAGCGGAGGCGTAGTCGATGTCGAGTTCGAAGGCCTTGCGAAATCTTGCCAACGCATGGTCAAAGTTCTCCTGACCACCAGCGTGAAAGCGGGACATGCCGCGTAGGAAATAATCGTAGGCGTCAAGGCTCTCGGTCGGTTTGCGTTTTGCACGTTGAATCTCGGCCCGTTCGAGTTCCTGTGCGATGGCGCTGACCACACTCTCCGTGATGCGATCCTGTAGGTCGAAGATGTCGTCGAGCGCGCCTTCATAGCGCTCGGCCCAGAGATGGCCGCCCGTTTCGGCAGCGACGAGTTGGCCCGTGATGCGCACGCGGTTTGTCGCTTTGCGCACACTGCCTTCGAGCACGTAGCGGACGCCGAGGTCACGGCCGATCTGCGTCACATCGACGGAGCGCCCTTTGTAGGCGAAGCTCGAATTACGCGCGATCACGAACAACCAGCGTATGTGCGAGAGCGCGGTGATGACGTCCTCGACCATGCCGTCGGCGAAGTAGTCCTGCTCGGCGTCGCCGCTCATGTTCACGAACGGCAGCACGGCGATCGACGGCTTGTCTGGCAGGGTCAGCGCACGTTGTGCGTGGCTGAGGGCGTCTGTCTCGCCGACCGTTTGTGACACTTCGGTGACTTCGCCGACAAAGTGGAACCCTTTGCGTGCAACGGTACGGATGAGTTTCTGCTCATGGCCGCTGTCACCTATCGCGTTGCGCGCGGCGTTGATGTGGCTGGTGATGGTGCTTTCGCTGACTATGCGCCCGCCCCACACGGCCTCCAGGAGGTCGTCCTTGCTGACGACACGGGCGCGGTGCTCGACCAGA
>CAZHWA010000281.1:0-3948 GCA_964536175.1 uncultured Terricaulis sp.
GGCGCTCGGTTACGCTAGGCGATCTCTCCCGATCGATCCCGCCGGCGGGCTGGGCAGATCATCACCACGCGTGAAACATGATTGCGCCGGCGGTGACGCGATCCGGCGCCGTGGTCCATGACCTATCGGCATGGCGGCGCGCTCTTTTCGGCGCGCTGCTGGGCCGGGCCTTTGCGCTTGATCAGATTGTGCGCCGAGTTGATCAAGCCGATGTGCGAGAACGCCTGCGGAAAGTTTCCTAGCTGGCGCTTGGCGTGCGGATCGTACTCTTCGGCTAACAGGCCGACATCGTTGCGCAGCGCCAGCAGGCGATCGAATAGCGCGCGCGCGTCGTCAAGGCGTCCGCTCAGCACATAGGCGTCCACCAGCCAGAAGCTGCACGCCAGAAATGCGCCCTCGTCGCCCGCCACACCGTCGACGCCGGTGTCGGTTGAGTAACGGCGCACCAGCGGACCCGTGACCAGCTCGCGCTCAATAGCCGCGACCGTGCCGGTAATGCGCGGATCGTCGGGAGGCAAAAAGCCGAGCTGCGGCATCAGCAGCGCACTAGCGTCGAGGTGGTCGCCGCCGTAGTACTGCACGAAGCTGTTCTTGGTCGCGCTGAAACCGTTGGCGCAAACATCGGCGTGGATCGCAGCGCGCGCGTCGCGCCAGCGCTCGACCGGGCCTTCCAGCCCGAAGCGCTCGACACTGGTGATGCCGCGGTCAAACGCAACCCAGGACATGACGCGCGAATGCGTGAACTCTTTCGGCTCGCCGCGGATTTCCCAGATGCTGCGATCTTTTTCGCGCCAGCGCTGTTCGAGGCTGTCGAGCAGCACCTTCTCCAACTCCCATGCTTCCGTGTGGGGTTGCAAGGCCGCTTCCCGCGCCGCGTGCAGGGTGTCGAGCAGCTCGCCGTAGATATCGAGCTGGAGTTGATCGGCGGCGGCGTTGCCAATGCGCACCGGTCGACTGCCCGCATAGCCCGAGAGCCAGGGGATCTCGAATTCAGGCAGCCAGCGCTCGCCGCCGAGCCCGTACAGCACCTGCAATTGTTGGGGATGACCGGCGACGGCGCGCAGCAGCCAACGCCGCCAGCCCTCGGCTTCATCGCGATAGCCGCCATTGAGCAGGGCCAGCAGCGTCAGTGCCGAATCGCGCAGCCAGCAATAGCGATAGTCCCAATTGCGCACGCCGCCGATTTCCTCGGGTAGTGAACTCGTGGGCGCGGCGACGATGGCGCCGGTTGGACTGTAGCTCAGCAGTTTGAGTGTAATGAGCGAGCGCACTACCGGGTCGCGCAGGTTCGCCGGCATCTCGTCGAAACTGCCGCGCCGGACCCATTCGCGCCAGAAAGCGACAGTGTCGTCCAGACTCTGGCCGCTGTCGGGCGTGAACTGCGCCTGCTTGTGGGAAGGATGATAGGAAAGCGTGAACGGCATGCGCTCGCCGGCGGCGATCTTGAAATGCGAGACGGTGTGCATGTTCTCGCCGTGCAGCGGAGCGCGCGTGGTGATCTCAACGGCGTCGGGGCCCGCGACCGCGCTCACGCCATAATCGCGCCGCTGCACCCAAGGGATGATGCGGCCGTGCGCGAAGCGCAGCGTCAAATCCATGCTCATCTCAACGACGCCGGCTTCGCCGCGAACGATGCGGATGAGGTCGATCTGTTGTTCGTCGCTGCTCGCGGGCAAGAAATCGGTGACGGTCACCGCGCCGCTGTCCGTTTCGAAGCGGGTTTCAAGTACGGCGGTGTCTTCGAGGTAGCGCCTTGAAGTGCGCGTGACCGGCCCAGCCGGCGCCAGTTTCCAACGGCCATTTTCGATCGTACCGATTAATGCGGCGAAACAGGCGGAAGAATCGATTTCTTCGTGCACGCTGGAAATGTTGAGGATGACGCCGGCGCGCTGAGCCGTCATGCGGCGCAGGGCTTCGCGGGCGCAGAGATAAGGACCCTTGAGATTGACCTCGATCACCTTCATCCAATCAATGGGGTCGCTTTCCCAGACCGGCGTGCGCGCGCCCTCGACGCCGGCATTGTTGACCAGGATGTCGAGGCCGCCCCAGCTTTCGTCGATGCGCGCGAACATGGCGCGCACATCGCCCGGGTCGCTGACATCGGCGCCGATGGCGAGCGCGCCGGCGCCGCGCGCTTCGATGGATTTCACCAGCGCCACGGCTGCGGCGGCATCGCCCAGATGATTGATCGCAACGCGCGCGCCGGCGTCAGCGAAGGCGCTGGCGATGGCCGCGCCAATGCCTGAACTGGCGCCCGTGACGAGCGCGCGTTTGCCGGTGAAGTCGATATGCATGGCCGCCCTATGGGTCGGCAACGGATTGGGCGTGGGTGGGTTCCGAAGGCGCCCACGCCGTTTCGGGTTGACATAAGTATGTCACCGGCGCACATTGTGTGAAATGAGAACGACTGTGCGTCTCCGCGGCGAGCTGTTGGAAGCGGCCAAGCGCAAGGCGGCCGAGCAGGGGCGCTCGCTGACAGCGCTGATCGAGGACGCGGTTCGGCATGAGTTGGCGCGGCCGGCGGCGCGCAAGCGGATCAAGGTTCCGGTGTCGAAGGCGCGCGGCGGGCCGCGGGCGGGCGTCGATCTGATCAAGACAAACCTGCTCGAAGATGAGCTTGAGACGGCGCGGCGCAAACCTTGACGCTGGCGGATGTCAATGTGCTGCTGGCCGCTTTTCGCCGCGATCACGTTCATCACCGGCAGTGTCACGAATGGCTCGAAGCTGAACTCAATAGCGGCGTGCGCTTCGGGGTTGCGCCGCTTGTGCTGTCGAGCGTCATCCGCATTGTCACCAATGTGCGCGCCTTCGAGCAGCCTTCCGATCTGGACGAAGCGCTTGGCTTTGCCGACACGCTGCTCGATGCGCCGGATGCGGTGATCGTGGCGCCGGGGGCGGGGCATTGGGCGATATTTGCGAACTTGCTGCGCGAGACGTCCGCGAAAGGGGGCTTGGTCACCGACGTGTGGTTCGCTGCGCTGGCGATCGAGTGGGGCTGCACCTGGGTGACGCTGGATGGCGATTACGCGCGGTTCAAGGGACTGAGCGTGCGCGGGCCTTAAGGGTGGTGTTGGAGTGATGCAGACGCTTGGGTGCTCTGCTAAGGAAGTGCGATGCCGGTCATTTCCGAAACGCATGTTGCCGTTAGATTCTACGGTGACGACCTTGATCCCGACGACTTGAGTAAGCGCCTTGGTGCGCAGCCGGAGTCTGCCGCCCGCAAAGGCGATGTCACGCGGTCGGGAAACAACGAACGCATGGCGAAAACAGGGCGCTGGATATTTCGCGTTGAACGGTGTGAACCTGGTGATTTGGACGGACAAATCCGCGAGTTGTTTCGCTCGCTCACTTCGGACCTGAACACATGGCGCGAATTAGCCGCCAAGTATGACCCCGATCTGTTCGTCGGGTTGTTCATGAAAGAAACCAACGAAGGAATAGAAGTGAGCGCGGATTGTCTCGGCATGCTCACGGACCGCGGCATAGCTTTAAGCCTCGACGTTTACGCGCCGTTGGAGAAGTCCGACGAATAACCGCTCTCGGTTGGGAGATGTCGTCATTCCGGGGCAATGCGAAGCATTGAACCCGGAACCCAGGGGGTGACGGAGCTGGCTTAGGCGATGCTGATGTTGGCGGCTCGATCTCGTCATGTGCGCGCGTGTAGCAGCGGCGCCGTATTGCGCTCTGTCACCCCCTGGATTCCGGGTTCGGCCTTCGGCCGCCCCGGAACGACGAGTTAGCGGGCCACCCGCCCCACCAATTCGTGGCCTTCGGCGGCTAGGATTTCTAGTTGGGTGATTGTGCCGGGGGCGATTTCGGTTTCGCTGTCGACATAGACGACGCCGTCGATTTCGGGGGCGTCGGCTTTGGTGCGGAAGGCGTAGGCCTCGGCGTCTTCGTCCCAGCCGTCGCAGATGGCCTCGACGGTTTTGCCGATCATGGCTTGGC
>CAZHWA010000282.1:0-3947 GCA_964536175.1 uncultured Terricaulis sp.
TCGCCACATCGGCGCGCGCCAGTTGGGCGAGATCGCGTTCGATACGCACCGTGCCGGCTTCGGCAACGGTCCAGGTCATGGGCGTGACGCCGCTGAGCGCGCGGGCGAATACGCGGCTTTGCGTGATCGCCGCTTCGCGCGCCGGTTCGGCCTCGGCGCCCAAGGCCTGCGCCGCTTCGGTCGCGTCCGCGGCGTCAGCGAACAGACCTTGACGGAAGCGCACGCCGGCCAGCGCGAGCAAGGCGCTGCGCCGCAGGGTTGGCGGCAGGTGGCCGTTTGCAGCAGCTTGCAGATCGTGCGCTGCGGCCTCGTCTTCGCCGCGCCAGGCAGCCAGCACGCCTTGCGCCAGCAGCGTCTCGTCTGCTCCGTCGGCAGCCGCGGTCAGTACTTGGGCGTCGTTGGCCTCGATAGCCGCGGCCAGGCGGGCGGGCTCGGCGGTGGCCGGTGCAAGTGCGAAGAGCCAGAAGAAGCCAGCAATGGAGAGGGTTGCAAAACGAAGGCACATGGGATCACCTGTGATTAGTCACATGCAGACCAATATCGTTTTTCGATACATATCGCAAGCGATTTTATTGAAATACGATAAAGCGGGGATTTTTCATGTCGTTACGTCATGCCGTGCTTGGACTTTTGGCAGAGCGGCCCATGACCGGCTTCGAGCTGCTCAAGGAATTCGATGTCTCCCGGTCGGTGATCTGGCCGGCACCGCAGAACGAGGTTTATCGTGTGCTGGCTGGTCTGGCTGACGATGGGCTGATCGAGGAGCATGCTACCGGTCCGCGCGGCGCGCGGCGTTATGCGATCACCCAGGCCGGCCGCGCCGCCCTGCGATATTGGCTCGCTGCGCCGAGTGATTACACGTTGCGGTACGAGCCCATCCTCAAGGCTGTGTTTCTGCGTAGTGCTTCTTCCGAAGTACGCTGCGCGCGCGCCGAGGCCGACCTCATCTTCTTCGCCGACCAGCTGGCAAAGCTGGAGGCCGCCCAGGCGCCCAGCGAAGCCCGCGCGGATGCGCGGCGCATGGCGATGGGCTTCTATCGCGCCATGCGCGACTGGGCCGAGGCCATCCTGTCTGCGCCAACGGACACCTAACGAAGTGGATAAGGCGCGAGAGCTGAGCTTGACATCCGAATAGACTGGTCTAAAACACAAACTAGTTGAGCTCGCCAGGATGGCCGTAGGAGGGGTGTTATGTCGGATGTCGGGGGTGAGCGGTTTCACGCTTTGGATGCGGTGCGGGGCGGGGCTCTGATCCTTGGCGTCTTCTTCCACGCCACGCTGGCCTACCTGCCCGGCCCTCAGCTCTGGGTCGCGGTGGACGCCTCGCGCAGCGCCGAACTCTCGGTGCTGTTTTACGTGCTGCACATTTTCCGCATGACCGTCTTCTTCCTGTTGGCCGGCTTCTTCGCACGGCTCCTGCTGGAGAAACGCGGCGTCAGGAACTTTATCGCCAATCGCGCCAAGCGCATCGCTGCGCCGCTGGCGATGTTCTGGCCAATCTCCATCGCCTCGATCGTTGCTGTGGCGATCTGGGCGGCGGTGCAGGCGAATGGCGGCGCGATGCCGGAGGGGCCGCCGCCGCCGCCGCCAACGGCGGAGAACGTGCCGCTGACGCATCTGTGGTTCTTGTACGTGCTGCTGTGGTTCTACGCCTGTGCGCTGGCGCTGCGCGGCGTCGTATATCTGATCGACCGCGGCGGCTGGCTGCGCGGGCGCGTCGTCGATCCGCTGATGCGTCTTGTCGGCGGCCCGGCGGCGCCCGCGGTGCTGGCGGTGCCCGTCGCGGCTGCGCTCTATTTCACGCCCGCTTGGTACATGTGGTTCGGTATTCCGACTCCGGACTACGGCCTTGTCCCGCACACGACAGCGCTGGCGGTTTACGGTCTCGCATTTGGCTTCGGCTGGCTGCTGAACCGCCAGCCGCAACTCCTGGACAGCTGGGGCAAGTACTGGCTCGTCTATCTCGGTCTCGGGGCGGGGGCGACGATCGGATGCCTGACCATCGGCGGCGTGACGCCCGTGTTGACGCCGGCCGAACAGAACCTGACGACGCTCGTCTATGCAGCCTCCTATGGGTTCGCCGTGTGGGCCTGGACATTTGCGATCGTCGGCGGCGCTGTGCGTCTGTTCTCGCGCGAGAGCCGGATGCGGCGTTACATCGCCGACGCCTCGTACTGGATCTACCTCGTGCACGTGCCGATCGTGATGGCGTTGCACGCGCTGCTGGCGCCGTACGCCTGGCCGTGGTTCGCGAAATATCCGCTGGTTCTGGCGGTCGCGTTCGCGCTCATGCTGTCGAGCTATCACTGGCTGGTGCGCTATTCTTTCATTGGCGCGATTCTCAACGGTAAGCGCGAGAGGCCGGCGCGGCGGGCCAATCGCGCGCCGCAATTGGCGGCGGCGGATAGGAGGCGGGCATGACCGCAGAACTCGAAAGCGTGCGCGACAATCTCGCCTACATGCGCTCGCTGGTTGGCGGCGCGGAGCGCATGCTTGCCACCATCGGCGAAGCGTTTTTCTGGGCGGGCCTGCTCTATGGCGTGCAGTGCGGACTGCATGCGTTGCAGGTGGCCGGCCTCGCGCCCGAGCAGGGATTGCCGGCGCTGCTGATTGCGTGGCTGCCGACGGTGATCTTTTGCGCCGTGCTCGCGGCGATCATCTGGAAGGACCGCAATGCGCCGAAAGGAGGGCCCGCCGCGCGCGCGCTCAGCGCGGTGTTTCAGGGGGCGGGTCTAGCCAACCTCGTGATGGCGCTCGTCTTCGCTTACGGCGCCTTCGAGCTCGAGACTCCGGGCCTGTGGCTCTACCACCCGATCGTCGTCTGCATGTTTCAGGGCGTCGCCTGGTTTGTCGCCTGGGTGGTGTTGCGTCGAGCTTGGCTCGGCTTCGTGGCGTTCGGCTGGTTCCTGGCGACGGTCGCGCTTGGCGTCGTCATCCAAAACATTGGATGGTATCTTGGGGTTCTCGGCGCGGCGCTCATTGTGCTTATGGCGCTCCCGGGCTGGGCGATCTGGCGTGGCGCGAAGCGGGCTTGACCGGTGGCGGCGTTCGACATCGGCAAGCTCGATGACGTCATCCACGGGCGCGTGCGCCTGGGCGTGATGGCGTATCTGGCCGATGCGGGCGTGGCCGACTTTACGGAACTCAAGACCCTGCTCGAGGTCACGCAAGGCAATCTCTCGGTCCATCTGCGCAAGCTGGAGGAGGCGGGCTACGTCTCGATCGACAAGAGCTTCCTCGATCGCAAGCCGCTGACCCGCGTGCGGATGACCCCGCAGGGGCGGGCGGCGTTCGCCGCCTATCTGGAGGCGATCGCCAAGCTGGTCGGCGACGCTCGCTGACTGCGGCTCAGCTGGAACGGATTGTGCGGCTCTAGGTTAGTCCAGGCGGCGGGGTCGAGGATCGCCCATGCCCGACGCTCTGATCCCGCTTGCCTACCTCACGCCGTATCTCATCCTGCTCGCCGTCTTGCTGGCCCAGCCTGCGGTGGTCATACCCGGCGACGAGTGACCCCCCAAAGACGGCTCGTCTGGGCGGTGTGTCGCCCGCTTGCCAAACCGCGATATTTGTGCGTCCGCCCCTTGCGGGGGGCCATCAAAGCGTGCATATCGCCCCGTTCGGCGGGGCGTTAACCCGTCGAAACCTGTCCGAGACTGCAGGCGCTACGCATGTGGCGGCCCGTAAGGGCGTCGCGCGCGTGGCTTAAATCTATGAAAGCCTTTGGCTTTCTGGGGCCCGCACAGACAGAAGCTGACGTTTTTCGGGGCGGTCTGTCAAGTCCGCTCGCCAGAGGCCGGCTCCTGGGACAGGCTGCGCGCGGATCGCGCGCCGCTCGGGGGTCTTTCCGCCGGCCGGCTCGTCCGTGCGCCCATGGGCGCCTGGATAGGCTGGGGGCCCAACTGAGGAGACCGCAATGGATCGTGCTCAGAAGGCCGAAACGGTGGAAG
>CAZHWA010000283.1:0-3944 GCA_964536175.1 uncultured Terricaulis sp.
TGGAGACAGCACCGCCCACACGAGCCGGCTCAATCGCATGCCCGCCAGCGCGCTTCCCGCTACCGCGCCCGCCAGTCCAAGCTCCAGCGTCTGACCGCTGAACCAGCCGAGCAGCAGCAGTGGATCGACAGTCGACACCGACAACAGGCCCAAGGCGAAGCTCCCCCAGGCCAGAGCGCCAAGCTGCAAGCCGAACAGCGCGCCGGCGCGCCAGCCTTTGAGGTTCAGCCGCACCATGAGCCAGACCAGCAGTGCGGCGAACACAAGGAACGCCAGGTAGCCTACTGGAATCAGCGCAAACGCGCGCGCGACGTTTGATCGCGGTCAAGCAAGCACGCCACTACGACGCATCCCCCGCGGAACGATGAGGTGCGCCGCCGGTTTTCCCGTCGCAACGAGGGAGCAGCGACATGGCAGGCGTACTTGCCGGTAAGACTGTCGCCGTGCTGGCGACAGACGGCTTCGAACAAGTGGAACTTATTGAGCCAGTGAAGGCGCTTAAGAACGCCGGCGCCGAAGTGCACATCGTCGCGCCCAAGAGCGGCGAGATCCAGGGCATGAACCATGACGAGAAAGGCCAAAGGGTGCGTGTCGACAAAACGCTATCTGAAGCGAACGAAACCGAGTACGACGCGCTCATGCTGCCCGGCGGCGTCGCCAATCCCGACAATCTGCGTCTGGAGCGCGAAGCGATCGCCTTCATCCGCCGCTTCGTCGAGGACGGCAAACCGATCGCCGCCATCTGCCACGCGCCATGGACGTTGATCGACGCCGGCGGCGTCGAAGGCCGGCGCATGACCTCCTGGCCGTCGCTGAAAACGGATTTGAAGAATGCCGGCGCGCTCTGGGTCGACGAAGAGGTCGTAGTCGACGACGGTCTGGTCACGTCGCGCAAGCCGGGCGATCTGCCGGCCTTCTGCGCAAACATGATCGAGGCGTTCGCCAAAGACCGTCACGCTGACCACACGCGCGGGTTCACCGGCGCGGAGGCCGAAACCCGGCCGCACTGACTGGGAAGGCCTTAACCCAGAGCGAGCAGGGCTAGGAAAAAGCGCCGAACGCGCCTAACTCAGGGGCCTCAGCTTGCTTGAGGGAGCCCTGCCCCGATGACGTTCATTCCCCGCCTCGATGAAGAAGAAAAAGACAAGAACCCGGCCGACGGCCGCAATGCCCCCGACGTCATCGAGAAAGCCCTGTTCGAGGCCCGCATCGTGATGCTGACGGGTGAGGTCAACGATATCCAGGCGCGGCGCGTCACCGAACGCTTGTTCGCGCTCGGCTCCCAGAACACCAAGCCCATCACCTTCGTGATTTCTTCCCCCGGCGGCCACGTCGAATCCGGCGACATGATCCATGACGCCGTGAAGTTCATCGACGCGCCCGTGCAAATGCTTGGCGCCGGCTGGGTGGCCAGCGCCGGCGCGCTCATATATTGCGCCGCCCCGCGCGAGCTGCGCTTCTGCCTGCCAAACACGCGCTTCCTGTTGCACGAACCGCGCGGCGGCATCGGCGGCATGGCCAGCGACATCGAAATCCAGGCGCGCGAGATCCTGCGTATGCGCGAACGCCTCAACAAGATCTTCGCCGAAGCCACCGGACAGCCGATCGAGAAGATCAAGCGCGACATCGACCGCGACTACTGGATGCTGGCCGAAGAGGCCAAGGCCTACGGTCTCGTCGGGCGCATCGTAAAGAGCCAGAGCGAGCTGCGGTAACGACGCTCAAAGGAACACGCCAGGTTCCACGGAACTGGCGACAATGACTGAAGCTTAAGCTAGGCGAGCATCCTCGCCGCTTCAGAGCCGCATTTCCGCCGTGTGGAAAAGTACAACCGCCTGCGTGTCCTCGCGCGCTGCGGTGGCGGACACATCCATTCGTTCCATCGTCGCTGGCGTTCGGCGCTGGCGTTGAGCTTGAGAGACCCTCTATGGCCGCTCGATGGGTGGGGGCTTCGCGCCCACGCAACAGAAAGAACGCCGCTCGTCGCGGCTTGCGCCACACGATCAAAGACTTCGTTCACGCCGTCGGCGCGCTTGGCGTGCTCGTCATGGCTGCGGCGCTGAATTTCGCTATGTATCCCGACGCGCTCGCGTCGGTTATCGGCGATGAACTCATCACTTTGAGTTCCGTTCCTGCAGAACCGCTGCTGGGCGAGGCCGCGAGTGCGCCTGTAGTCAATGAGGACGAAGTGCGCCTGCTCTCAGCGACGGTTTGGGGCGAAGCGCGTTCTGAGGGCGAAGCAGGCATGCGCGCAGTGGCGCATGTCATGGTCAACCGGATCGGCGAACGCTTCGGCGAAGACCTCGCTACCGTGATCCTGGCGCCGAAGCAGTTTTCCGTATGGAACCGCGGCGACCCGAACCGGCGTCTCGTACTGGGCCTCGTGCGCGACCCGGACCGCTATGTCACCGATGCGGCGCAATGGGAGGCGGCACAACGCATTGCGCGCGAAGTGCTGTCGGGCCAATCGGTCGATCCGACCGGCGGGGCGCTGTTCTATCATACGCGCGCGGTGCGACCGCGCTGGGCGCGCTACGGGGTCGGCAGGCAGACGATTGGCGCACACATTTTCTACGCGGACGTGCCGGACAGCGGCGAGCGCCGCACGCCGCGGGTGACGAACGTCGCGCACATTTTCGGCCGGCCGATGCTGATCGGGCCATCGGCGGGGGCTGTAGGCGCGGCGGACCCCAACGCGGCGGCGACGCCGACGCTGAACGGCGTGGCGATCACCCAAGCGCAACACGCCGGCGCTTCACACTGACGCGACATCGCTGGAGCGCGCTGAGACTGTTCTTGAGGAACGAACCCGCCCCGACGGGAGCCCGATCCACACTTCGTCGCAAGAGCAAGCGATGCGTCAGTGGCTCTCGCCGCGCCAGACCTGCTTGTAGGCCAGATACAGCAGCACCGAGAGCGCGATCAGGAACGCAAGCACGACGATGCCAGTGCGCTTGCGCTGCTCCATATGCGGATCGGCAGCCCATTGCAGGAATGAAGCGACATCCGTGGCGTACTGCGTGACGGTGGTTGGCGTGCCGTCCGCGTACGGCACCGCGCCCTCGGCCAACGGCGGCGGCATGGCAATCCAGCCGCCGGGGAAATAGCGGTTGTGGTGCAGCACGCCTTCGGTCTGGCCGTCATAGCCGATCAGAAGCGAGCGGATGTAATCGGCGCCGCCATGGCGCGCCAGGGTGATCACCGACAGGTCTGGCGGGAAAGCTCCGCCATTGACGGCGCGAGCGGCGACTTCATTGGGATAAGGATTGCGGAAATAGTCGGAGATGCGACCGGGGCGCTCGACCGGCTGACCGCTATTCGGATCTGTGTCGACGATCGTCACCGCTTCGGCGATCGCCCGCACGTACGGATTTTCCACGACGTCGACCATGCGCCCGCCGTGTTCGGGTTTGCCAACGTGGAGCTCGTCTTCGCCGGTCTCATGGTTGCGCACGCGATAGACCACAAACGGTCCGCCCTCTTCGCCGAGATGACGATAGGCGAGGTGATCCATGCCGTGGCAGGCGGCGCAGACCTGTTGATAGACCTGAAATCCCCGCTGAACGGCCGCCATGTCGTACGAACCGACCGGGCTTTCGAAACTGTACGGGTAATTCTCCGGATGCTCCGCCTCGCTTGCAGCGAAGGCGACGCCGGCGGCGGCAAGCAGCGCAGCGGCCGCAGCAGTGAATGCACGCAACATCAAGCAGCCCCCGTCGCTTGTTCGGTCACCGGTTTGGCGATCGTGTCCGGCACCCGTCCAGGCGTCTCGCGCAGGCCGAGGATCGGCAGGATGATGAGGAAGAAGAGGAAGTAGTATGCTGTCATGACCTGCGAGAGGTTGGTCACGGTGAAAGTCGGCGGCAGACTCCGTTCGACAACGAAGATCGTCGCGGACTGCCCCACCTCTCCCTTGGCGGCGGCGATCGCCGCCGCAAGGTCCT
>CAZHWA010000284.1:0-3889 GCA_964536175.1 uncultured Terricaulis sp.
GAGGCCAACGGCGAAGCCGAGCAGCATCAGCCAGTGCAGCGGCACGCCGCCCTTCGTCCTGGTCGCCATCGATCCTCTCCCTTGCGGTTTCGCTAGCGGGGAGGGAGGCCCGGATCAACCGAAAGCAGATGATCCGCTAGGGCGACCATTCGATACCCACGCGAATTTGCCGATCCGCTTCGGCTTCGTCGATGCCGACAAGATAACCCATCGCCAGCGTCGCCTCACCAAACTGCACCGTCGCCCGCGGACCGATGGCGTGCGCGTCGGCATAGATTTCGCCGAAGGCCTCAAGACCCAGCGCGACAGTGTCGCCGGCGCGCCACATCAATCGCGCTGCGTAGCCATTCTCCCAATCGGCGCGGTCGTGCATGCGGCGCTCAGCGATGAGATTGAGGCGCGCGCTAAGTGGGCCGCTTTGATGCTCGGCGAGCAGCTTGAACTCGATCTCGTCGTCGGCGCCGTTTAAACCGATCTTGTATTCCGCCTGCGCGCCGAAATGCACCGGCCATTGGCGCGTTGCCACGAAGTCGATGCGGTTCTCGATGCCGATTGTGCGCAATTCGGCGTCGTCTCCATCGGGCTGCGACGCCCGTGCGATCAGCGTTGTTCGCCACCAGCCGGTGAAAGCATGGCCAATTTGGGCGCGATGCGACCAGGCGCCGTCGAGCCCGCCGCCGGCAAAGGCCGCCGTACGCGCCTCGATCCGCGTATCGCCCTCTCGCACGGTGGGGCCGCTGACGCCGGAGACGCCGCCGGGTTCGGCGTGCGCGCTGACCGCAAACGCCGATGCGAGCGCCGCCATAGGAACCGCTTTCTTCAAGGTTCGCCTCCCACCAGTTTTGCCACACTGCGATAAGCATCAGCAGCGATCAGGTGTTGTGGGGCGCCCGCTGTCTTGCAGCGTATTTCGGCGCTCCAAAGCGCATCATAGGCAGCGTTCAGCTTCTTACCTGTCCAGCGGCGCGCCTGTGCAATGACCGCGTCGCGTTCCTTCCAAAATACGGGCGGGCGTAGTTTGGCGACCGCGTCGGCGGCGCTCATGCCGCCGTCGATCATTGCCCTCGCGTCGCGCAATTGATGCAGACGGCGCAGCAACGTGCGCAGCGCCGATACGCCGGATAGGCCGTCGATCCGTGCGAGCGCTTCCAGGGCTTCGCCGGCGCGGCCCTCGGCGGCAGCGAGACTCGCGGCGTCGAGAGCGCTTTCGATTTCTCCAGCGAGCAGCTGCCCGACTTCCTCGACACGAAGTGGCCGGCCGAGTTCGTATGCATAGAGCGCGAGCTTCTCGATCTCTTGCTTTGCGAGTCCCCGGTCTGGGGGCAGGGCCGCGAGAAAGAGATGTTCGGCGTCCGGCTCAAGAGAGACCCCGCGCTTTTTGGCCATCGCCCTTGCGTACTGCGCGCGCTCAGCGTCGGTTTCCTCGTAGAAAACGAGTGCCGCCGCATGCTTCGCTGCAGTGAATTTCTTCACGAGTTCGTTCGTGCCGCCAAGGTCGCCGGCCTCCACGATCAAATAGCCGCCTGCATGACCGCGCTCTACGCTCTCCAACGCATCCACAATCGCGCTATCTGCGCCTTTGCCGTCGACGCGCGCCCATACGATCGTCGGCCCGCCCAGCAGCGATTGCGCGGACAGCGCGTCGGCGAGCTTCGCGCTGTCCTTCTTGATTTCATCTTCGCCAAGCTTCGTGATGGCGTATGGGTCGTCGGAGGCGCCGAGCGCCCAAGTGGCGAGCCGCTCCGCTGCTTCGCGTGCAAAGCTCTGATTGGGGCCGTAAAGCAGGACGGCGCGAACGCCTTTATCCGGCTTGTCGAGAAAGCGCCGGATCGCGGCGCCTTGGATCTTCACCGCAACCTGCCCGCCTCGCGCGCCTGGGCGATGCGCAATGCAAGCTCGGCGCGAAAACGTTGCGCCATCGTCTCAGCTGCGCGTTCGCGCGCGTCGTCCTGTGCGGCGATTTCGCCGAACGCGGCGGTGGGGATGTCGTAATTCACCACCGTGGACACCGAGCCACGCATGGGCCGGCCGCTGCCGCCAGGCGGCGTCAGGACGTAATTGGCGGTAAGACGAAGCTCCGCGCGCGTCGCCGATTCATCGACTCGAATGCCTAACCGCCGGACGCGTTCCAGCAGCGTGATCTCGAGGGTCATGGGCGGCGCATCGCCGCCTTCGACGGCCAGGATACGGTCAAGCTCACGCTTCAGGACATGGCCCGCCTTGCCGTCGATCTGAGCAACTTGGACTGGGCCGATCGCCTGGCCGCCGCCGGCAGGCGCGTACACCGGCTGAAAGCCACAGGCGGCCAGCAGCAGGGTCAGAGTGGCGATCATCGCTCGCATTGTGGGTTTCTCCGCCCGCTCAGTTTGCCACGATATTGACGATCCTGTCGGGGACCACAATCACCTTGCGGACGGTTTGCCCCGTGAGGAATTGCGCTACCGCGGGGTGCGCCAAGGCAAGTTCGCGGACCTCCGCCTCGGGCGCGCCTTTGGCCGCTTCGACCTCGCCGCGCCTCTTGCCATTGACCTGAACCGGCAGCGTGACGGTGGTCCGCGCCGCCAGTTGCGGGTCCGGTCGCGGCCACGGCGCGGTGGCGGCAAAGGGCTCGAGTCCAAGCTTTTCCCAGCATTCTTCGGCCAGGTGCGGCATGAACGGGGAAATGAGCTGGATAAGAATGCGCAGCGCCTCGCCGCGCGCGAACACAGCGCCTTCGTCATCGCCTTTCAACTTGGCGATGCCGTTCACCAACTCGTAGCATTTCGCCACGGCGACGTTGAAGCGGAAGTGCTCGATGTCAGCCGTGACATGAGCGATCGTCCGATGCGCCAGCTGCCTCAGCGTTAGCGCCGCGCCTTCGTTGGCGCCTTCCGGCGCCGCGTCGCCTGATTTGGGTGCGGCTCGGCCGTGCGATTCCACCAGCGACCATACGCGCTGCACAAAACCCCAAGCGCCTTTGACGCCTCCGGCGGTCCACTCAACATCCCGTTCGGGCGGGGAATCGGAGAGCACAAACCAGCGCGCTACGTCGGCGCCGAAATCGGCGACGAACGCGTCGAGATCGACCACGTTCTTCTTCGATTTCGACATTTTCTCAACGGGGCCAGTCTCGACCGGCGCGCCGGTGGAGATTTCGATCCGCGCACCGTCCTTGAGTTCGGTCTGCTCAGGCAACAACCACTGGCCCGATCGCGACTTGTACGTCTCGTGCACGACCATGCCTTGGGTGAAAAGACTGGCGAACGGCTCGCCGCTCGGCAGCCCATCCAATAAACCGCAATCGCGCAGCGCCCTGCAGAAGAATCGGGCGTACAGCAAGTGCAGAACGGCATGTTCGACGCCGCCGACATACTGATCGACCGGCATCCAATATGCGGCGAGCTTCTTGTCGAACGGTGCGTCTTCGTTCTTGGGATCGGCGAAACGCAGGAAGTACCAAGCCGAGTCGACGAACGTGTCGAGCGTGTCTGTTTCACGCTGCGCATCGCCCCCGCACTTGGGGCACTTCGCGTTTTTCCAGGTTGGGTGGTGCGCCAGAGGGTTGCCGGGCTTGTCAAACGTCACGTCGTCGGGAAGCGCGACCGGAAGATTTTTCTCGGGCACGGGGACGACGCCGCATTGGGTGCAGTGGATCGCCGGGATGGGGCAGCCCCAATAGCGTTGGCGCGACACGCCCCAGTCGCGCAAGCGCCATTGCGTCGTCGCTTCGCCCGCGCCCAGCTTCTCCAACTCCTCGATCGCGCGTGCGATCGCATCCTTGGTCGTCAAGCCGTCCAGAAAGCCTGAGTTGTACGCCGTGCCTTCGCCGACATAAGCTTCAGTCGTGATCGAGTGAGCGGCGGCATCCACTCCCGGCGGCAGCACGACGGGCCTGAAGGGCAGGCCATAC
>CAZHWA010000285.1:0-237 GCA_964536175.1 uncultured Terricaulis sp.
CGACGGCTTCACCCTCCATGCGTGTCAGCTGCGGCCGGAAAGCCGAGGCACGATCAGGTTGGCTTCGCGCGATCCATTCGATGCGCCGCTGATCGACCCGAATTATCTGGCCAGCGACGTCGACCGGCAAACGCTGCGCGATGCGGTGCGGGTGGTCCGCCATATTTGCGAACAGGATGCTCTAAAGCTCTATCGCGGCCCCGAGATGCGGCCTGGCGTCGAGGTGCGCACGGATCC
>CAZHWA010000285.1:247-3843 GCA_964536175.1 uncultured Terricaulis sp.
TCTGAGATAGATGCATGGGTAAGGCGAACTGCAGAGACGATCTATCACCCGGTCGGTACGGTGCGCATGGGCGTCGACGAAAGAGCGCCGGTCGATGCCGAGCTGCGCGTGCGCGGCGTCGCCGGGCTGCGGGTGATCGACGCTTCGGTGATGCCGACGCTTATCGGAGGCAACACCAACGCACCCACGATCATGATCGCCGAAAAGCTCTCGGACATGATCCGCGGCAAGCCAGCGCTACCAAGGCAAGAGGCGCCGATCGCCGAGGACGAGCAAGCAGCTGTCGCCTAGTTGCGTTCGCGCTTTTGTGTCGCTGTCGGCGCCGTTTTCGCGGCCGGCCGAAGGCGTCGCTTGCGCTCGGCCAGCATGGCTTGAATGCGTGAGGTTAGTAAGAGCGCATCGTTGTCGGCGCGGCCGCCCTCTGCGCAGAATTCGCAGGCGATCTGCACCTTGTGAAGAAGCGTGCCAGTGAGGATCACCTCGACCGATTTGCGGCGCCTGCGCACCCATTGCGCCAAGGCAAAGCCGTTGTCGTCGCCAGCCAGTTGCGCGTCGGCTAGCACAACGTCGATCTTAACACCGGCCAGAAGCACCAAGCGAGCTTCGGAGCCGCCGACAACCTCGATGACTGTGTGGCCGCAGCGCCGGAGATGCTCGGCAACCGCGAAACGAACGATAACGTCGCCCTCTACAAGGAGAATTGTGCGACGCGCCGGTGCAGTGATGTCGGCCATCGGAGCCTTTAGCTGCTGGTTCCCCCGTTTCAGAACCTTCGCGCTTCAAAGCAGGTTCCTCATTTTACCGTAATGTGGCGGCACGGCGCCCAAGACTCGCGGACGCTGGAACTATGTTCGGATTCGGGCATTTGTCCGGTCGGCTGCAGCTTGCCCGGAGAGGGAGGGGCGATGAGTCCGGCGGAGAGCCCGGTCGCAGAGGGTCAACGGGTCATGGGACCCACGGTCCTGATCGTCGAGGACGAGGTCTTGCCCAGACTGGCCATGGCCGAGCATCTGCGCGACTGCGGTTTTCGCGTGATTGAAGCGGCAAGCGGAGTTGAAGCGCAGCAATTGTTTCTTGCCGGCCTGAAGGTCGACCTGGTGTTTTCCGACATCACCATGCCGGGCGATGTCGACGGCATCGATCTCGCCTTATGGCTGATGGTCAATTGCGAAACGACAAAGGTGATCTTGACATCGGGACTGCCTGACGCGCTGGCGAAAGCACAGAGCGCCTGCGATCAAGTCGTGGCTTTTGTGCCCAAGCCCTATGACCAGGAGACTATTGCACAGCGCATCCGCGAGTTGCTGCGCGCGTAGGCTTCTCGCAACTAGTCGTTCACCACGACCAGGCGCATGCCTTTTGGCGTTTTCGCCATCGGCGGGTGTACCGACCCTATCCGCAGCAGCTGGATCGGAGCACCCTTTAAGAAGGCTTCCCCGCCAAGAGCCTGAAACAGTCCGAGAAAACGATCGCCGAGCACGCTGTCAACCTTAAGCGGGGTGATAAGCATTTCCGCGCTCAGCAACTTGCCGCACGCGCTCTCGGCGGTGACGCGCACGATGCCGGGTTCTCCGGCGTGCTCACAGGCGTTGATCAGGGCCTGGATCATGGCCAGGTCCGGCGCGAGAAAGTAACGCGCAAGATCGTGATCCTTGAGGTCGCGCCCAAACAGAGAAATCAAATCAGCGCCGAACGTGCGGATCGGGAGGCGTCCATCTTGCTTGCGCTCGATGACGAACAGGCGCTCGAGCACATGATCGGCTCCGCCCTTCTTCGGCGGCGCGCCTGCGCCCGCGAGAGCGCGGCCATAAACGAGCAGCGCCCTTGTGTCGGGATGAAAGGTCTCTTCCCCCATCATTTACGTTAGCGTCTTGCGCGTCCCTTCGTTTTGAACCAGCGCTACGCAAGCTCCGCGCCTTGGCCAGCGAGCGAAAACCGTGCTGGAAGTGGCGCGCTTTCGTGCGGCGGGAGAGGGCTGGCCCCGCGCTTGCACGTGGTAAGGCGAGATTAAGGAGTAACGGCCGATGACCGTTCCAGCCCGGTACATTCTGGCGGCGCTCGCCTTCGGCGTCGCGGCGCTTGGTCTATTGCTGTTGCCGGTCGAGGCCGATGCACGCCCGCAGCGCGATGGCCCGCAGTGCGCGGGCTCAGGCGGATGCCACCGGCCGGCGCCGCCGCCGTGCCGCCATCACTGCAATCCGCCGCCTCCGCCGCCGGTCTGCTGCCAGCCGCCGACCGTCGTCGTTCCGCCGCCGCACGTGCCGCCGCCGAACATCGTGGTCGTGAACGCGGGAGCACGCGCCTCTGCGCATGCCAGCGCCACGGCGATCGCGATCGCCAATGTCGAACAGGGCGACACCATTATTCGTCAGAACATGATCGTGGAGGCGGGCGCTGCCGCGGCTGCGCACTCGGCTGCGTTGAGCGTGACAGAATCCGCCGTCACCATGGAAGCGGTGGTGCGCGAGCGCGAACTTCTGGTCCAGGCGATCTGCATCGATGCGAGCGGCAATCCTCATCCTGCCTCGCAGACCTTCGGCGGGCTCGATGTCGCCGAGGATTTCAGGGGCGAGATCTATCGCTGCATGGCCGGCACCCGCATGCGCTATACCGTCGACGGCCGCTCTTACGATTGTGCGCCGGGCGAAGCGCTGTGGTACGAACGCGGCCGCGTCGAGTGTCGCCCGCAGATTGCACGCCGTCCTTGTAACGAGCGCTCGCTGTTGCGCCGCCACGGGCCGGGCGACAAGATCGTCCGCATTCGTGATAGCGAAATGCGCGAAGCGCGTAGTGAAACCACGTTCACCGGCGCCATGAGTATGGACGGCGGCGTCGGCCAAGGCGTGTATTGATCCAGCAACGCTCCAACAGCTCTCCCTATAACTCAAGGCCCCCCTCGGCCTGCCCCCGCTGCGGCGGGGGTTTTTGTTGTCCGGAACCGTCTGCGCGGCGCGCGGTTGGATGGGAAAGGAGACATGTCCATGAATGTGCCGCTCAAGCTGACCGCCGAGACCGCTGCGATGATGGCCATTGGCGATGGCGTGCTGTTGATGGTCCAACCCCGGCGGCATCTGCAGCTCTGGAATACCGGCCCGGAGCCGTGGCGCAGCTTTGTCGCATTCCTTGAGCAGCGCCCGGTCCTAACGATGGCGATCGGTGCGGCGTCCGTCGCGCTCGGCGTATGGATGGCAAGTGGGTTGCACCGCGACGATGAAGCCGACTACGACCACCTCGGTATGGAAGCACACGTCCCCAGCACCGCCTGGCAAGACTACGACGCCGTCGTGCACTGAACGGTCAGGACGCCGCCGCCTTTCCGCCCATCCAGAAGGGCCCGATTGCACGCACGCACCAAGCGTCTTAAGTGCGGGGCATGACCGAACTCGACGTCCGCTCCGCCCGCCCGGATCAGCTCGTTCGCGGCGACAAAGCCGATTGGGAAATCATCGTCGGCCTGGAAGTCCATGCCCAGGTGACCAGCAACGCCAAGCTGTTTTCAGGCGCCAGCGCTGCTTATGGCGGCGAGCCGAACAGCCACGTCTCGCTGGTGGATGCGGCGATGCCGGGCATGCTGCCGGTGATCAACAGATTCTGCG
>CAZHWA010000286.1:0-3829 GCA_964536175.1 uncultured Terricaulis sp.
ACCCCTCTTTTCAGGTTGAAAACCTGACGTCCTAACCGATAGACGAAGGGCCCGCGGAACCGCTGAGAAACGCGGGAGACGGCCATATAGAGGCGCCCGCCGAGGCTGGCAAGTCGCGCTTAGCCTGCATAGCGGGGCGCGACAGACGCGGCGTGCGCGCCCTCCTTCAGCGCCTCTTCCAGATCGCGCAGGTAATCATCCGCGGCCTTGAGGTGCACCGGCGAGAGCATCAGATGCAGGGCCTTGGGCTCGATATTCGCGGCCGTGATCCAGCCTTTTTGGTGGAGCTTCGCCAACAGTGCGAACACGTCGGCCCCGTCATGCGCGAACGAGACGATGCCGAGTTGCGGTTCTCCCAATACGCGGAAGCCAAGCCGCTTCACGCCAGCCTCGATTTTCTCGCGCGCCTGGGTCACCATGCGCTGCTTGGCGCGGTAACCATCAACGCCGAGAAAATGCATCACCGCCCAGGCCGCGGCGATCGCCCCTCCGGGCCGCGTGCCGGCCAGCGTCGGCGTGATCATGCGTCCGAGCGGCCAAGGCCCCGCGTCGAAAATCATGCATTCTTTCATTGCGTCGCTGCGAAAGAACACGGTCGATGCCCCTTTTGACGCATAACCGTATTTGTGCAGATCGCCCGAAATGGATGAGACCCCAGGTACGGAGAAATCGAACGCGGGCAGATCGGCGCCGTTCATACGCACGAATGGCGCAAGATACCCGCCGACGCACGCATCGACGTGCAGCCAAAGCCCGCGCTGCGTCGCCAGCTCGCCGAGCTCGGCGATCGGATCGATCAGCCCGAACGGAAAGCACGGCGCCGAGCCGACGATCATGATCGTTCGTTCGTCCGCCGCATCCGCGATCGCCGCCGGATCGGCCAGATAATCCCGAAGCGGCGTGCGGCGAACTTCCAGGTCCATCATCATCGCGGCTTTATGGAATGCAGGATGCGCTGAAAACGGGGTGACGATGTTGAACGGTCCGCTCTTGCCGTTCGCGCGCGCGTAGTCGCGCGCGGCCTTCACCGACATGACGATGGAATCGGTGCCGCCGCTGGTCATCGCACCGGCCGCGCCTTCGGGCGCATTCAGCAGCGACAGACCGAACCCAACGATCTCGTGCTCCATGTGCGCCAGGCTCGGGAAGGCGGCGGGACCCAAGCCATTCTCTTCCGAGAACATCGCATAGGCCGACTTCTTTACGCGTTCGACCTCTTCGCCAGCGTTGAAGATGTAAAGGCCAGTCTTTCCCTCTCGCCATTTGACATCGTCGGCGGCCTTCTCGCGAAGCTTGGCGTCGATGGCCTCCCAGGCCATGCCATGTTCGGGAAGAGATGTGCGGGTCATGCCCGCAGCTTGCACGGCGCGCCATTGCGCTCAAGCGGTCAGTTCGCCGCCGCCAGGTCCACAATCTCGACCTCGGGCCGCACCGAGCCATTCCACTCGTTGCGCTTCAGCCGCACGGCGGCGTGGAACGTTCCGTCGCGCTTGAGCAGCGTTTCCCCAATAGGGCTTTTCATGGCGCGGAACGCGATGCCGCCCACCCGCGCGCCGCGGGCGTCCTCGAAGGTGAAGCGTACATGCTCGTCCTTGACCAGCTTGGCGTAGCAGATGCGCAGGTCCGGCAATGCAAACACCGGCGCCGGATGGCCCTGCCCGTAAGGCCCAATCCGGTCGATGGCCTCGATGAGATCGAGATCAACCGCGCCAACGGCGCCGGCCGCGTCGATCGAGAGCGCGCGCGCTTCGCCCGCGGCCGCGGCTATCTCATCGGCGAGCACATCGGACAGGAAGTCCTTCAGCGCCGGCACATTCTCCCACGCCACGGTAAGCCCGGCCGCCGCCGCGTGACCGCCGCCATTGATCAACAGGCCCTCGGCCTTCGCCTTGGCCACGGCCGCCCCGAGATTGACGCCCGGTGTGGAGCGGCCAGAGCCTTTTGCGGGTTCGTGCTCGCTTGAGCCGCCGAGCACGATGGTCGGCTTCATCAGGCGATCTTTCAGACGACCAGCCGCGATGCCGATCACGCCGGGGTGCCAACGGTGCGAGCCGACGATGACGACGGCGCGCTTTTCTGCTTCCGCCAGCGCTTCGGTCTCGGCGTCCGCGAGCATCTCCGCTTCGCGCGCGCGGCGCTCCTGGTTGAGCGCCTCCAGTGTCGCGGCAAGCTCGCGCGCTTCCTCCGGATCTTCGGTCGAAAGCAGACGGGTCGCCAGCGACGCATCGCCGACGCGCCCGCCCGCATTGATCCGCGGGCCGAGGATGAATCCGAAGTCGTAGGCACTGGGTCTGCCGCCCTGCACGATCGCCAAGCGGCCTGCGGTGTCCGCGAGCGCGGCGAGCCCTACATTCTTGCCGTTACGCAGTACTTTGAGCCCTTGCGTCACGATGGCCCGATTGAATCCGGTCAATGGCGCCACGTCACAGACCGTTCCGATCGCGGCGAGGTCGAGCAGCTGGATCAGATCGGGCAAATTGTTCGAGCCGATCGAACCGCGCCGGCGCGCTTCGCGGTTCACTGCCGCCAGCGTCACCAGCACGACGCCCGCCGCCGTCAAATGGCCCTGGCCCGACCGGCAGTCGAGCCGGTTAGGATTGACCACGGCGCGCGCCTTCGGCGGGGGACCGCTCATCAGGTGATGGTCGAGGACGATGACATCGAGGCCAAGTTCGGCGGCGGCGTTCAACGGCGCCTCAGCGGCAGCGCCGCAATCGACCGTGATCACCAGTTCGACACCCTGCTCCTTCAGGCGCTCGAACGCGAGCACGCTCGGGCCGTAGCCCTCCTTCATCCGATCCGGCACATAAATGCTCAACTCGCGCCCGCGCGCGCGGAAATAGCGCACCAGCTGCGCCGCCGACGAGCCGCCATCGACATCGTAGTCAGCCAGTACGGCGCAGGAACGGCCGCCAACGATCGCGTCCTCGATAACGCACGCCGCTTCATCCATGTCGGCGAAACTGGACGGGTCGGGGAAATGGCTCTTGAGCGTGGGCGTCAGGAACGCTTCGGCCTGATCGAGTCCGACCCCGCGCGCCGCCAGCAGGCGCGCTGCGATCTCCGGCAAGGCAAAGCGCCGCCGCAGCGCCTCGACCATCCCAGCGTCAGCGTCGCGCGCGCGCCAGCGCCGGCCCGTGAGCGAACGCTCGACGCCGAGAAAGGCCCGGTTATCGCCAGTGGGGATTTTCGCCGCGGCGGACATGTCTCCGCTTAGCCCGATTCTCGGCTTGCCCTGCTCGCCCTGCCCGTGGCTATGCAGTTCTGGCCGCTCCAGCCCGCGCGAAACCTGCTCGTCCCGCACCAGGCTGTAGGCCAGGTTCGCTCGCAGCTCCGCATTCTCCGCGTGACGCGCCAGGTGCGCTTCCAGCAGCTCGACCGCGTCCGCGTGCCGGTCCAGCCCCACGTACGCGTCCGATAGCGTCTGCGCAAGCTCGACCTGGTCCTCCTCACATTCCAGCGAGCGCTCAAAATACCCCGCCGCCTTTTCCAACCGCAGCGCCCGGTAGGCTGCGTATCCCAGGTTCGCCAACACGCCCGCCTGCACGGCCCGCTCGCGCGCTGTCAACGCCCCCGCGGGCGGCCCTTCCCGCTCCAGCCGCACGCCTTCGATCAGCTCAGCCACACGCGCGCCCGCCGCCTCGTCCCCGGCGACCGACCAGCCGGCCAGCAGCCAGGCGTAATGCTCGTTGTGCAGCACCCGCAGCCGATACGCGAACGACTGCCCCGCGACCGTCCGCGCGCCCAGCAGCTCGAGCCCGCGCGCCTCCGCCAGCTCGATCGGCCGGCTCGTGTGCAACGCCTTGTCCGGGTAGCCCAGTTCCAACGT
>CAZHWA010000287.1:0-3821 GCA_964536175.1 uncultured Terricaulis sp.
CGGTAATTTCTACGCCATCATCGAACCGCAGGGGGCGTACACCGCTCTCGACGACCTCGGCGCCGGGCGCATCCTCCAGCTTTCGCCGCTCATCCGCCGGATCGTGCGCGAGCAGATCGAGCCGGTGCATCCGCTCGATCCCACCATCCGCGGCGTCTCCCACGTCATGTGGACCGACGCGCCAAAAGGCGAGGGCGCTCATGGCCGCAACGCCGTTTTCTACGGCGACAAAGCCATCGACCGCAGCCCCTGCGGCACCGGCACCTCAGCGCGCATGGCGCAGCTGCACGCCAAGGGTAAACTCAAGCTTGGCGAGCCCTTCGTGCACGAGAGCTACATCCTCTCGCGCTTCACCGGCCGCATCGAAGCTGAGACCGAAATCGGCGCCCAGCGCGCCATCATCCCGTCCATCGAGGGCAGCGCCATCGCCACCGGCCGCAACGAAATCTGGATCGACGACGAAGACGTTTTCGCGCACGGCTTTCAGGTGGTCTGATCGAGATTGCGCGAGCGTGCGTGGCGTGCTGAATTGACCGCACACGTCCGGGGGAGAGACGCATGGGGGGGATGATCGAATCGGCGGTGCGCTGGCTCACGACGATTGTCGGGGGGTTGCTGGCGACGCTTTCCGCCATCGCGCTTTACTTCGCCGCCGTGCTGGTGCGTACGGCTCATAAGCGCGGTGAACTTGCACCTAAGCCAGAGGCTATCGGCCTCGGCGCCGTCACCGACTTCTTCGATACGCTGGGCATAGGCTCGTTCGCGCCGACCACCGCCTACATGAAGCTGCGCAAGATGGCCCCGGACAGCTATTTTCCGGCCATCCTCAATGCCGGCCACGCCCTGCCGACCGTGACGCAAGCGCTGATCTTCATCACGCTGGTCCAGGTCGATCCTGCGCTGATGATCGCCTGCATCGTGGCTTCCTGCGCCGGGGCCTTTATCGGCGCGCCCATCGTGCAGAGTGCGCCAACGCGGCTCATCCAGGGCGTCGTCGGCGTCGCCCTGCTCATCGCGGCGTTGCTCTACGCGTTGAGCAATCTCGGGCTGATGCCGGGTGGAGGCGAGGCGCTGAGCTTGCCGCCGCTCTGGTTCGCCATTGCCGTCACCGGCCACTTCGTCATGGGCGTGCTGATGATGTTCGGCATCGGGCTTTATGCGCCTTCGCTGGTGCTCTTGAGCCTGCTCGGCCTCAATCCGATCGCTGCCTTTCCGATCATGATGGGCTCGTGCGCGTTCCTGATGCCTGTTGCGAGCCTCAAATTCATTCGTTCCGAACGCATCGATCTGCGTATCGTGCTCGGGATTGCGCTCGGGGGCATACCGGCGGTGCTGGTGGCTGCTCTGGTGGTGAAGTCGCTCGATCTCGTCACCTTGCGCTGGCTGGTCGTCGTGGTGGTGCTCTATGCGGCGGGCCTGCTTTTGCGTTCGGCGCTGTTCGACCGGCAGGCGGCGCCGTCGCGCGGCGATCCCGCCGTCGTCCCGTGAGGAAAACGATGAAAACGCTTCTCGTCGCCGTCGCCGCCGCGCTGCTGTGGGCGGGCCCTGCACACGCCCAGAACGCCAGCCAGGCGCTGGCGCAATTGTTCGAGGACGAGCGCGCCTTCGTTTGGCGCGAAGATCCGCTGACCGCAACCGGCGACGGCGTGCGCGACTACGATGACCGGCTGCCTTCGGTCACGCCCGCCGCCTATGCCCGCCGAGCCGCGCAGGATCGGACCTTCCTGACGCGCCTTCGAGCCATCGACCGCGCTCAACTCACGCATCAGGAGCAGGTGAGCTACGACCTCTTCGCCTTCATGGTCGGCCAGCGCGTGCAGCTCGCGCGCTATAACGAATGGCGCCTGCCGATGAACAGCGACAGCGGCTTCTATTCGGAAATCCTGCAGCTGCACGCCAACCACGACCCGCGCACGGTGCGCCACTACGAAACCTACATCGCGCGTCTCAACGACGTGCCGCGCTATTTCCGCGAGCACACCGAGAACATGCGCCAAGGCGTGCGCGAGGGCTTCACGCTGCCGGCCGAGATCGTCGGCGGCGTGCGCGACGTCATCGCGGGCTGGGCGTTTACGAACGTGGACGCCACCGATTGGTGGCGACCGTTTGCCGACTTCCCGGACACGGTCCCAGCCGCCGAACGCGACCGGCTCGCCGCGGCGGGCCGCGACGCGATCGCGAACGCGGTCATTCCGGCATTTCGCGAATTTCAGGCCTTTTTCGTGAACGAGTACGCGCCGCAGGCGCGCCGCACCATCGCGGCCACGCGGCTTCCGAACGGGCGCGCCTATTACGCCGATCTGGTGCGCTATTACACGACGCTGCCGAATGCGACGCCGCAGCAGGTGCATCGCACGGGGCTCGCGGAGGTCGCCCGCATTCGGCGCGAGATGGAAGCCATCGTGCGCGAGGTCGGATTCGACGGCTCGTTCGCGGAGTTTCTGACCTTCCTGCGCACCGACCCGCAATTCTACCCGCAGACTGCAGAGGAGTTGTTGCACCGCGCCGCCTGGATCACGCGCGAGATCGACGCGCAGATGCCGGAATATTTCGGGCGGATCCCGCGTATGCCGTACACGGTCCAGCCCGTGCCGGAGGCGTTCGCGCCGAATTACACGGCCGGGCGCTACAATCCAGGCCCGCTCGGCGTGGCCGGCGAATACTGGGTCAACACCTACGCACTGGACACGCGCTCGCTCTACAATCTGCCCGCGCTGACCGCGCACGAAGCCGCGCCCGGCCATCACACCCAGGGCGCGCTGGCGCGCGAGCTCGAAGGCCTGCCGCACTTTCGGCTCAACTTCTATCCGCACGCCTTCGGCGAAGGCTGGGGACTTTATGCCGAGCGGCTCGGCGGCGAGATGGGCATCTATCACACGCCCTATGAGCGCTTCGGCCAGCTAACCTACGAAATGTGGCGTGCGTGCCGGCTCGTCGTCGACACTGGCATGCATTCGATGGGCTGGTCGCGTCAGCGTGCGCTTGATTATCTAGCTGAGAACACGGCGCTCTCGACGCACGAAATCCGCACCGAGATCGACCGCTATATCGGCTGGCCCGGCCAAGCGCTCGCCTACAAGATCGGCGAACTGAAGATCGTTGAACTGCGCCAACGCGCCCAGCGCGCCCTCGGCGACCGCTTCGACATCCGCGCCTATCACGACGCGGTGCTGGCCAATGGCGGCGTCACGCTGCCGGTGCTGGAACAGGAGATCGACGCCTACATCGCGCGTGTGATGCAGAACTAGACCGGACTACCGGCGCCCTCGCCGGCAGCACCGCTTGTGCAATCGTCGAGCGTGTCTTGTTTGCACGCGGCCTTGTGCCGGCAGGGGCGCCGGCGGTCCAGTCGCTACTTCGTCCCGTAGATCCGGTCGCCGGCGTCGCCCAGGCCGGGGACGATGTAGCTGTGCGCATCGAGGCCCTCGTCGACCGCGGCCGTCCAGATCGGCACGTCCGGATGATGGCTGCGCACGATGTCGACGCCTTGCGGCGAGGCGACGACGCACACGAATCGGATCTGCGTCACGCCGTGCTCCTTCAGCCGGTCGACCGCCGCGACCGCCGTGTGTCCTGTCGCCAGCATCGGATCGATGACGATCACCAGGCGCTCGGCGACATCGAGCGGCGCCTTGAAATAGTACTCGACGGCTTTGAGCGTCTTCGGCTCGCGGTAGAGGCCGATATGCGCCACGCGAGCCGATGGCACGAGTTCGAGCATGCCGTCCAGCAGCCCCATGCCGGCGCGAAGGATCGGCGCGAACACGAGCTTCTTGCCGGCGATGGTCTTTCCCGTCATCTGCGCCAAGGGCGTTTCGATC
>CAZHWA010000288.1:0-3785 GCA_964536175.1 uncultured Terricaulis sp.
GAGCAGTGGAACACCGCCGAATTGATGGAAGAAGCTGAAGAAATCTTCGGCTTCCGCTCGCCGGTCGACGCTTGGGCGGCGGAAGAAGGCATCGCGCAGCAGGAGATCATCGAACGGCTCATGCGCGAAGTCGATCATGCTTATGCTCAGAAAGCCGCGCTGCTGGGGCCTGAGCGCCTACGCGCGGTTGAGAAGCAGGTATTGCTCTCGGTCGTGGACATGCGCTGGCGCGAACACCTTTCGCTGCTCGATCACCTGCGCTCCGTGATCCATCTGCGCGGCTACGCCCAACGCGATCCGCTGAACGAGTTCAAGACAGAGGCGTTCACCCTGTTCGAGCGCATGCTGCTCGACCTGCGCACCACCATCACCCGCATGCTCCTTCGGCTGCAAATCGGTCAAGCAGACGAGCAATTGCCGCGGCCGCAGGCGCCGACGCAGGTCTACGAAATTCATCAGAACCCGGATACGGGGGAAAACGAGATGGCCCAGCGCGAGGCGGCGCCGCCGCTCGCACCCGAGGGCTTCGATCGGCACAATCCCAGCACCTGGGGCAAAGTCTCGCGCAATGCGCCGTGTCCGTGCGGCTCGGGCAAGAAATTCAAGTATTGCCACGGCCAGGCGGAGGCGGCGCGCGCCTAACGAACCGTCGGACAGCGGGCCTTCCGCGCCGCGGCCGGCGCGTGCCGTCGTCAAAGGCCGTCAGAAGAAATTGAGCAGGCCCCAATCCCAAACGTCATCGAGCGGGGATTTGAAAGCTATGCTCTCCGCCGATGAGATCGGGTGGTCCAGATCGGACCAGAGCGCCGGCGCGACGCGTCCGCCAAAACCAGAGGCTATCTCGGCAGGCGCGGACGAGGCGGTCGAAGCGAAGTCTGCAAAGGGATTGTTGTCCTGCACCGAGTGTGCGCCAAATGGCCCCTCAAAGGCGCTTGATGCCGCAAACCAATTGGCCTGCGTACCGACCTCCATCGCCGCCCATGCGTCGGAGGAGTACATCGCGTCCGAGGTGCTGGTCGAACTGATGGTAGTGAGCAGATTGGCCCGGTCATCGACGAGTGCGTCATAGGGGATCAAGGTCCCGCTGAACGCGCCATTCTGGCCCAAAACGATGGGCCGCCCATGTAAGTCGGTTCCGAGCACCCACATCCCAAGTTTCCTCGCCCGCAGCTAACCTAGCGTCGCCAGCCGTCATCGTCCAGCACCGTCATGGCACGATGGGACCAAGGCTCCGGTGAAAGCTAGTTGTTCGGCCCGGACAGCTCGGCGATTAGGACGCGCCAATGGGCAAGCCCGGCATAGAAGCTCGCCACCGGCACGCGCTCATTGAGACCATGGGCAAACTCATCCTGCTCGCGCATGAATATGCCGCCTACCCCGTAGGTGGGGATGCCGGCGGCGCGAAAGAAAAGACCGTCGGTCGCGCCTGCCGACATGTACGGCGTAATCACAACGCCGGGGTAGTTTGCGTGCACGGCCCGCGACACGGCTTGCATCACGTCCGCGCGCAGCGGTGAAGCGTCGGAGGCGTTCGCGGGGCCAAGCGGGGCGACCTCGATTTCGGCGCCGGCCAGGCTCTGGAGTTCACGCTGAACCTGTGCGACCGCCACCCCAGGGAAGATCCTGCAGTTGACCGTTGCTGACGCGGACTGCGGCAGAGCGTTTTCGGCATGACCGGCATCGAGCATAGTCGCCACGCACGTCGTGCGCAGCAGCGTCGACGTGTGAGGATTGGCGGAAAGGGTGCGTGCCGCGCGCCGGTCGCCGGGGTTTTGGGCAAACCGGCGCATGGCCTCGCCCTCAGGGCCGCCGATCGCCGTCGCGCCATTGCGGAACGCGGCGATGGTCGTATCGTTCCACATCACCGGGAACTGGAATGCCCGCAGCGCCGCAAGCGCTTCGGCGAGGTCGTAGATGGCGTTGTCCGCGCGCGGGATTGAGGAATGGCCGCCCGGATTACGCGCGGTGAACGTGAAGCTGGCGTAGGTCTTTTCGGCCGTCTGCACGGCATAGGCCAGCGGGGCGCCGCTTTCGCTCAGTTGTCCGCCGCCTGCATCGGAGTTGAGTGCGAACTCCACGTCGCCGAGCAATTGCCGATGTTCGTTGAGCAAGGCTGTCGTTGTTGCACCAGTCGTTTCTTCGTCGCCCGAGAACCACAAAATGAGATCGCGCGTCGGGGTGAAGCCTTCGGCGCGCAGGCTCAGGAAAAGTGAGGCAAGGTGCGCAATGCCGGCCTTGTTGTCAGAGCTGCCGCGCCCGAAGAAGAACCCATCCTCTTCTGTAAGCGTGAATGGATCGCGCTCCCAGTCCGCCCGATGCGCTGGCACCACATCCATGTGCGCGAGCAGCAGGATCGCCCCGCCGCCTGTGCCGTCGCCGCGGTAACGGACGAGCAATCCGGCTGTATCGCCGAGCGTCAGCACACGCACGTCTTCAGCTGCAAAGCCACCCGACCTGAAACGCTCGGCGAGATAGGCGGCCATGGCCGGATTTTGGCCGCCCTCGGTCGAGGTATCCAAGGCGACGACGTGTCGATAGATGTCGAGCGCCTGTGTCCGTTCGATCTCGCTCGGTGTCTGCGCGGCGGCGACGGAAAATACAAGAGCGGCGAACGCGCCAATGAAACTGGCGCAGCATCGATGAAGCACTGTGAGACCCCCGTTTTCACCCATGCTGAGGCGCGATTAGCGCTTTGGCAAGGGATTGGGAGCAGGGCTAGGCCATGAGCTTGACGCAAGCGCCCTCCGTGGCAGCTGCTCCCGTGCTGGCGCGCTGGGAGCCGCTCGCGGCTGCGCTGTGCCTGGCGCAGTGTTCGGAGCCAGTATTCGCCGCCGTCGCGCAGAGCCAAGGCTTTGCTGAGCCTCCAGGCTATGCGCGCGCGTTTTTTCTGCCGGTGTACGCCTTTCTCGCTTGGGCGGCTTGGCGCGATCGTACCGCGGCGATGGCGGCGGCGCGCGCTGCGCCGCTACTGATAGGTCTGCTGGCGCTTGCTTTCGCGTCGACGCTCTGGTCGATCGATAGTGGCGCAACGCTGCGCCGCGCCATCTGGCTCGCGCTGACAATGGGCTTCGGTCTCTATCTCGCCTGGCGCTATGAATGGCGCGATCTCATCGCCGTGATCGCATCGGCGTTTGTGGTGCTGATCGTCGGTTCGCTTCTTCTCGGCGCCCTGGCGCCGGGTGTGGCGCGAATGGCCGACGAGCACCCTGGCGCCTGGTCCGGCCTTTGGACTCACAAGAATACGCTCGGCGGCATAATGGCGCTCGGTGTCGCCGCTTGCACGGCCGCGGCGATCGCGGCGCCGGCGCGCCGCACGTTATGGCTTGCGGCGGGCCTCGGCGCGCTTGTGTTAGTGCTGCTTTCAACCTCGAAGACCGCGCTGCTCGCGACGCTGCTGGGTCTGGCCGTCATGAGCGCCGGGATCGTCGTTCGACGCGGCCTCTTGCCTGCGTTGCTGCTCGTTGCGGGCGTGCTCGTGGCGGTCATCGTCGGCTCGGCGATCGTGCTCTTGGCGCCGGATCTCGTCGTAGCTGCACTCGGCCGCGATCTCACGCTGACGGGCCGCACGGATATCTGGCAAGCGTCTGCGCGTTTTGTCGAAGCTCAGCCCTGGCTCGGTTACGGCTATTATGCGTTTTGGCTGCCGGATGACGGGCCGGCCTATTGGGTGCGCCAGGAGGTGATGTGGCAAGTTTCGTCGGCGCATTCGAGCTGGCTTGAACTGGCGCTCGGGCTCGGCCGGCTTGGTGTTGTGCTCTTTGCATTGCAGTTGCTGGCGACGTTAA
>CAZHWA010000289.1:0-3778 GCA_964536175.1 uncultured Terricaulis sp.
GCTCGCGCTTGCCGCCATGGCCAGGCTTTTTCTCAACAACGAAACCGGCCGCCTCAAGTCCACGACGTACATCGCCGGCGACACTGAACGTGGCGAGACAGGCGTCCGGCGCCGACAAGCGCGCTATGTGGCGAAAGACTTCCGGCGTCCACATCGCCGGATTTCGCGCGGGTGCAAAGCCATCCAGAAACCAGGCGTCGAAAGGCCCGCAGAGGCCGGACAGGACGGTTTCAGCGTCCCCGGTGAACAGCGTCAGCGCGAAGCGATCTTCCTCAAACCACATGCGCTGCGGCGCGTAGGCGCGCACTGGCCAGCGCTCAAGCAGCCGCATGGCCAAGTCGCTAACGTCCGGAAAGCCAGACAACGCGCGTTCGGCGTTCTTTCTTGTCAGAGGGAACGCTTCGATGCTTGAGATATGCAAAACAGCATGGGGCGAACGTGTCGCTTTCCAGGCACGCCAAGCCGCCAAAGCGTTCAGCCCACTGCCGAATCCCAGCTCGCAAATGGAGAAAACATCGCGTCCGGACCAAGCCTGCGGAAGCCCGGTTCCCTGCAAGAACACCGCCTCCGACTCGGCAAGCCCGCCAGCTTCCGAAAAGTAGACGTCGCCAAAGGCTGTCGCCTTCGGCGGGCCGGCTTCACTCCATGCAAGCCTCGGCAATGGCGGCAGACGCGGCATTGACCACGTTCAATAGCAAACGGGCCGCTCTTTCGAGCGGCCCGTCGCAACGTTCAGTCGTAAAACGCTTATGGCGTAGCAGGCGGCGTCGTGGTCGAGCCGTCGGCCGGCGGCGTGGTCGCGCCATCGGTCGGGGCCGCCGGATCAGCCGGAGTTTCCGCCGGAGCTTCTGTCGGCGCCATGGTTTCTTCTTGCACCGCCGGAGCTTCTTCCGTCGTCGTCGTTTGGCCGCAGGCCGCGACGCCGAAGGCGAGAACGGCGGCGGCAGCGGCCGCCATGCCCAACTTGAACTTCGTCATAGGTTCTACCCCTCGTCTCAGCGTCGGGGTCCGCCCCCAACGCGGGAGGCGATTCCATGCCAAGGATTAACCCCAATGGCAAGCGGAAGGCGCCGAAAGGGGCATGCAAAATCGCATAGCCAGGAGTCGTCGCGTCAGGCCTCGGCCGCCGCCGCCAGCGCTTCTTCGAGCTGGGTGAAGGTCGGCTGGAGCGGCGAAGGCACTGAGCCACGCCCGATTTCCACCGAAACCTGCGCCGCATTGCCGTGCAAGTGGGCGACGAGCACATCGCGAATGATTTTGTAGAATTGCGCATCGTGCTCGATCACGGCGTTGAGCCGCTGCGCGATCGGCCCGACGATACCGTAGGCCAGGAACACGCCGAGAAAGGTGCCGACCAGCGCCTTGCCGATCATGAGGCCGAGGATTTCCGGCGGCTCGTTGATTGCGCCCATCGTTTTCACGATGCCCAGCACCGCCGCGACGATGCCAAGCGCCGGCAGGCCGTCGGCCATGGTCTGCAGAGCCATTGCGGGGTGCAGGCTCTCATGGTGATGCTTTTCGATCTGCTTTTCCATGGCGTCCTCGACCTGATGCGGATCGTCGAGGTTCATGGTCATCATGCGCATCGTGTCGCAGATAAAGCCGACCACGAAGTGGTCTTTGCACAACTTGGGATACTTCGAAAAGATCGCGCTCTCTTTCGGATTCTCGATGTGCGGTTCGAGCGCGACGACGCCTTTGGTCTTCATCAGCTTGGTCAGCTGGAACAGCAGCGCCAGGAGGTCCTGGTAATCTTTCTTGTTCCACTTGGGCCCTGACATCACTTTGGCGAAGCCGCCGCCAACGGACTTGAGCCCGTTCATGTCGTTGGAGATGATCAGCGCGCCCAGAGCGGCCCCCCCGATCATCATGAACTCCATCGGCGCTGCTTCGAGCAGCACTTCGAAGTGGCCGCCGGCCAGGATAAACCCGCCGAAGACCATGCCGAAAACCACGACGAGGCCGATGATCGGAAACATGGATAACGCGCGTTTACCTGTAGGACCCCAACCAGAAAGAGGTTATGCCCCATCGCGCTTAACGCGCCGTTTCGGTTGACAGATTTGCACGAATTCGGCTCCGGCCGGCTTGGCGTCGCGACGTCAACCGACGTAACAACGCGCCGGCCTTTTTCATGCCTGACAACATCCCCGCGCCCGATGTAGCGCCGGCCCCGAACGCCGGTCGAGCTGCGGGACCGTCGCCGACGCCGCGGCGGCGGCAATTCTACCTATTGTTCCTCTGCGTGCTCGTCATCGGGGCGGGCAATTCGATGCTGCTGGCGGTGGCGCCGCCGCTGGTGCGCGAGCTCAACCTGCCCGACTCCAGCGTGGGCTGGATCTTCTCGCTGTCGGCGTTGTTCTGGGTGTTCACGAGTCCCTATTGGGGCCAGCTTTCGGATCGCATCGGCCGCAAGCCGGTCGCCGCACTGGGCCTTGCAGCCTATTGCGTGTCGATGGCCTCGTTCGGGGCCATGGTGATGCTTGGCCAAGCCGCCATCCTCACCGGTTTTGGGCTGTTCATCGCGCTGATGCTGGCGCGCGCCATTTTCGGCGCCTTCGGATCGGCCTCGTCTCCGGCGGCGCAAGCCTATATCGCCGATCGAACCAGCATCTTCGAGCGCACTGAACAGCTTGCCGGGCTCACGTCTGCATTCGCACTCGGCCAAGCGTTCGGCCCTGCCATTTGCGCAGCGCTGGCCGCCTGGCTCGGGCTTGTATTTCCGATCTGGCTGATTGCCGCGCTCGCGGCCGGCGCGGCGTTCGCCATCTGGCGCTATCTGCCGGAAAACACGCCGCCGAAAAGCGAGAGTGCGCGCGGCCATTGGCGCGAGTCGCTCGCACTCGTCGGCGACCGGCGCATATCCGGCCACCTGCTGTACGGCTTCGCGCTCTCGCTGGTCGCGGGCATAACCGTGCAGATATTTGGCCTGTTCACGATGGATCGGCTCAACGTCGCTGGCGCACATGGAGCTGAACTCACCGCGGCAGGCTTCATGGTCAGTGCGCTGGCGCTGCTCGCCACCCAAATGGCGATCTTGCCGCGACTGAAGGTCGGCCCTCGCGCGCTGATGGCCTGGGGCGCGGGGCTGTTGGGCGTCGGTGTCGCGATTCAGATGCTGGCGCCGACACTTGGGGTTCTTCTTGTGTCACAAGCCGTGCAGGGCCTGGGCGCCGGGCTCGCGCGTCCAGGCTTCACCGGGGGCGCTTCGATCGCTGTGAGCCCGGAGGAACAGGGCGCAGCAGCTGGCTTGGTGGTCGCCACCAACGGGGCCGGCTTTGTCTTTTCGCCGCTTGTTGGCGGGGTCGTGTACGAACTTGTCGACATGAACGCGCCGCTGCTGATCGCACTGGCGATCCTCGCGGCCATGACAGTGTTCGCACTGATCAGCCGGCGCCTGCGCCACTCAGCCTTTGACGTGGCGCCGCCGAGCGAGCCGACGCAACCCTAACCTGCTGCCGCACGCGCTGCTTCCAGCACAACGTCCGTGGCGCGGCCACGCACCTCCATGCGCCGCTCGTCCTCCATAGGGAGCGCGCTGCCGATGGCGATCTTGATCTCCTCGGCGGTCTGTTCGCCGATGAGCAGATTGTATTTTTTGCGCACATAGTTGACGATGGCCTCGTCGAAGCGGTTGCCGCCGACGCGCACGCTGCTCCAGACCACGATGTCGTACATGGAGACCACGGCGCACTCGGTGGTGCCGCCGCCCAGGTCGAGCACCATATTGCCGGTAGGTGTACCGATGGGCAACCCGGCGCCGTAGGCCGCGGCCAGG
>CAZHWA010000290.1:0-3776 GCA_964536175.1 uncultured Terricaulis sp.
GCAGCGCGGGTCAAGGGACGCGCGAAGCGCGGCGCGGCACGCGCTTGCCCTTGGCCGCGCGCGAGCACGGTGGCATCAACCACTCTCGCCTCAGGTGTCCGAGATCGCCGAATCCCGTTCGATCGTCTTCGCTATGAAGGCAACAGAGTAAAACACCAACTTGCCGACCCTGCGTCGGCGCGGTTCGATGTAACCCTCGACGCGAATGTGATCGCCGCTGCGAAGGGCAGATGCGGCCGTCAACGCTTGATCGCGCGCGACACAGACAACCCACGCAATGCGGTGAGGAGCGCTCGGCTGATCGAACGGCGAAGCGATGGCGAGGGTCAGTTCATCGGGCGCCGTGGTCCGCGCGCAGCCGAGCGCGCCGGAGACGGCAAACGTCAGCGCGCCCGCCCTTGGCGCCCGCGAGCACGGCGGCGTCATGACCCTTGCCGCAGCATCCTCAGATCGTTGATCGTCGTCTTGAGCAGGCGGTGCGCGCCCGAGCATTCTTCCGGGTCGATCGCGGCGACGACGACCTGGAGCTTGCCGACCACGCCGTCGATGCTCGTAGCCGGTGTGCGGCGCAGGCGCCGCATTGTGCGCGGCCGCTCCTTGTCGAGAACGGCCCAGCGATCGTGGATGGCATAGAGCTTGCGCCCGGCAGGCAGCGCGCGCTGCTCAGCTTCGGTGAGCCGGAACCAGTTATGATTCTTGACCAGCCAAGTCTCGACCGTGCCGTAGCGACGATGCAGGCGCTCATTCTCGCGATGCAACGCCCGGCATTGGCGCGCGAGTTCGACCACTGGATCGATGGCGCTTGGCGGCGTCTTCACCGGGAGCTTCGGCATCGACGCTCGCTTTAAGGGGGCGCCGCCAGCGGCCAGCAGCGGCGCCGTCGCGACGACAGCGATCAAGCCACGCCGAGACGGGCCCGAAGGCTTGCGCGGCGGCTTCATTGGGCGTCCGCCCAACCAACGAACGCAAAGGAGCGCGGCGCGAACAAATGCGCCCACAGTCTCAGAAGCGCGAAGCGCACGAGCGCGGCGGTGGCGATGGCTGCCCCGACGCCCAGGGCGGTGTTCTCGGACCAATGGGCGACATACCAACCGACAACGATCGCGCTAACGCCGGATGGCGCCCAAATCAGCGTCGCGATTACGAGCCACGACGCCAGGTGAAGGAGCGCGCCCGCCAACGCCAGGACACACAAGGATACGCAAAGCAACGTCATGGCATGTCCGAGGGCGTCATCGCCTTGAGGTCGCGCAGAATTGACGCGATCAGGTGATGGCCTTCTTCGTTCTCGTCCTTGCAGACGTGGATCGCAGCGACGGCGAGTTTGCCGGCGAGGCCGAAGGCGCTGGTGGCGACGAGCGTCGGCAAGATCCTGAGAAGTGCCTCCTGCTCCTCCCAGAGCTCCTCCAGGCGGTCATCGATCTCGTAGAGTTCCTGTGCTTGCGGCAGCTTTCTTTGCTGGCGGCGTGAGAGCTTCAGGAAGTTGTGTTCGCGCGCGAGCTGGGTCTCGAGCTTCTGCCAGCGGCGCGACAAGCGATTGCGTTCGGCATCCAGCGCGAGCCAATTCTCGCAAGCGGTGACGGCCTGGTCTGTCTGCGCCGTGGCCGCTCCGGCAAACAGCGGCGCCGCCGTCGCGCCCGCGATCAAGGTGCGGCGCGAGGGACCGTCAGGGCGTGCATTCGCAGGCGCCGCCGCAGATGGGCGTCGAGACATTTAATTGGACCTTCAGCTACAGATGTCACCTTTTAGGCCAAGAGGCGCTTTTCGTCAAACGAAAAGTGACTTGTTGTACGAAAGGTGACTTTTGCTGACGGCGGGACAAATTCGTGCAGCACGCGGTTTGCTCGATTGGAGCCAGAAGCAGCTGGCCGACGCGACAAAACTCTCCGTGCAAACAATCAAGCGGATGGAAGGCGTGCGAGGCCCCGAAGGCAGCACCGCGGCTAATGTCGATGCAGTTCGGCGTGTGCTGGAGCATGCTGGAATTGTCTTCCTCGATCCGCGCGCAAAGACGGATGGCGGCGCCGGCGTTCGGCTAAAGAAGTGATTCGTTCTCATCGAAACGATGACGTAGAGCGGCGCTCGCTCACACCGGCACCACCATCGACGTTTCCTGCTGTGTCCTAGTCGTTTCCCGTTGTTTCCCAATCCGGTCAGCGCCTTGACCGCGCAAACGGCGTCATGAGCTTGTGGATAACGGTGGAACGCAGGAGCAGAACGCACCATGCTTGAGAACATCTCAGAACCGCACGATCCGCTTTATTCGCGCAAGGATGCGGCGCGCTATCTGACCTACTTGGGCCTAGAAACGGCGCCGCAGACGCTGGCGCGCAAATTCCACGAGGGGACTGGGCCTCTCTGCACGCACGTCGGCGATCGCGCCATGTATCGCAAGAGCCATCTCGACGCTTATTTCGAGGGTCAGGTTTCGGCGCCGCGCCGTTCGTCTAGTGAGCCACGCAAGCGCGCGCCATGAGGCAGGTTCCGACGATTGACGTTCGAGCGCGCCGGGCTGGTCTTCGGTCCAAGTCAATAGGCCTGATCGTGCCTATTGACTCTCTGGCCGCCAACGGAGGGCACGCCTGCCGCTCGCGCGAAACTAGAACAGCATTTGCGCACAGGGGTTCGTGTGCTTGCATTCTCATGCGATGACACAGCGTTCGACATTCGCTCGCGTTAGATCGCACCGTGTGGCGCCGTGTATCCTTGCGTTGCACACGGCCCGTCCACGGCCCGCCGCACCCTGCATACGAGGTGCGTGCGCATGAAGGACTTGGTTCCGCAAAAGCGCGTCGCCGCTGATCTGGGGATCAGCCGATCAAGCCTGTGGCGCGCCAGCCGCAGCTCAATTCCTGACTTTCCTCCACCCATCGTCCTGCGTGCGCGCGTCTACTGGCGCGAAGCGGATCTGCCGGCGCTCAAGGCCGCGCTCGAACGGTTTCAAGGCCGGAAGGCGTTTGAAAAGGAACGTCGCCACGCCAAGGCGCGCGCGGCGCTCGCCGAGGCGACAGGCCTCAATCCCAAACGACCCAAACGCACGGCCATACTCCGCCAACCCGATCTTTTCGGCGGCGACGATGTCGCGCCTAGTGGTGCGGAAGCCGGTCTCGGCCGTCGCGAGTAGCACGCTGGCTTGGCGAGAATGTATGCTCGCTGCCGGCGGGAGGACGTGATGATTATCTGGCGGGGCTGGGGCATTCTGGTTCTCCTCGCGCCAATTCTGCTCTGGCTCGTCCTCGCGGGAATAGCGCTTGGCGTCATTGCCCATCCGCTCGAACCGCAGGCGGCGGCGGCGTTCGTCTATCGCTCGTTCGCTATCGCCGCCGCGATCAGCGCGCTCGCGCTCTGGCCCGTCGCCTTGCACCGCAACCGCACCCATCCGGGGGTCGACCATCTCGCCTTCATCCCGATGCGCTTCTGGCCACCGATCCTGCTCGTGCTGGCGTTGGCGGCCGTCGGCGCCTCATTCGCACCCGCGGCGTTGCGGGCCTTCACCGGCTGAGATCGAGCCCAAGCGACTTGGTGATCTCCTTTTGGATGCCTTTGCCGTACTTGAAATCGAAGTCGCGTCCATTGACACGGCCTGAGACGAATTGATTGAGGGCGCGGTCCATCTCGGGCCGCCACGGCACAAGCGTCGCAGAGAAGCGGTGATCGGACCGCTCTATCAGAGCGTAGCTCTGTTCGGCCATGTGAATGCGGCTGGTGTAGAGCCCATGGACCGTATCGCCGTCGCGCGCGATGTGTGGAACGCGGCCAGTCTCGCGCTCGATGCG
>CAZHWA010000291.1:0-3774 GCA_964536175.1 uncultured Terricaulis sp.
TACGGTCGCAGGCCCCCTCGGCTTGCGCCCCGGGGGAAAGATTAAGCAGCGTCGGGAAGGAGAGATCGCAATCGTTGCGCGGTCTTAGATTGGGCGCTTCGACGATCGCCGATACTGGCACGTTTGAGCGCACAGAGAGCCACAGGACATCCCATAGCTGACCGTTTCCGCGCCGCCCTTGCTGCTCGGAATTCGCGGCCCCGCTCTCTGCAACTATGGGAGTGGTTTGCGGGCTTGAGACGGGCTGTCCGGAGGCGACACTTGCCTCGTTCACTTGCTCGCTAACCCGGTTGGTGTTGGCGGGCGCCGAGAAGGCCCAATATGTCAGCAGGAAACACGCAAGGATGACGGCGCTGGTGCGCCACAATTGCGTGCCCCACCCGGTCATGAGTCCGAAGGCGATTTGAGAAAGGGCCGCGCCGACGAGCCGGAAGGGCCGCAGAATCCACGCGAATACGCCAAGCTTACGGAACGGCGTAAGTAGCCAGAGCAACACTGTGACCGCTGCGTTGACCAGTTCGGCGATCGTCCAGCCCACCAAACGGAAAGGCGCCAAGAGGAGGCGCAACAGAATGTGTTCGCGCTGGTTCGCGAAGAGCGGGGCTCGCAGACGCCAGTTGGTTTGCCAAGCCCGCGCGCGCGAAAGCCGCGCGGCTTCGGAGCGCGCGCCCAGACTTAGAAGGTCGCGCTCGATCGACAGATAGGTTTCAGGCCGAAACTCCGCGTCGTGCTCCACCAGCTTGGCCAACTGACCTGGCGAAACATCCCAACGTTTCACCGAGAGCCCTGTAAGATCCAGCGGGAACGGCAGCGGCTCCACCAATTCGAAGCGGCCTATTTCCGCTCGTTCGACCGAGATACCGAAGGCATCCGCTTGCCAACGTCCCCACGAAACGTGGCTTAGATCCCAAGGGTGTTCGTTGTAGTGCTCTTTGAGCCAGTCTGGCGGCGTCCTACGCGGAAATATCGCGGCCTCGCCGAGTCTGGCCAAGCGTTGCCGGTTGTGCTCCGCGCAAGACCGCGCTGCCGCCGCGTCATTCGATCGGACGAGATCGGCCGCGCATTGCCAGAGGTCATGGTTTTTGTAATGCTCGTCGCCGACGTCGTCGGGATTGTCGCCGCTGATAAGCAGATGCCCGATGCGCGCGGCGGAGAGATTTAGCGCGCCTTCGATGACAGCCTGCGGTTCGTGTTTCTTTTCTTCTTTGCGTTTGTGATAGAACGAGAGCCGCCCGCCAACTTGCGCCTGTCGGGCATCGACGCTCGGGGAGAGTTTTGGATCGTCGCCGACCTGCACTCTGAGCCCCGAGAGGTCGCAATCTTCATCGATCGAGATCATCTGCATGTTGAGGCGCGCACAGGACGTCGTAGCCAGATGCCCTTTGAACGGCGGACACTCGCAGCCGCAGAACATGTCTTGGCCGATTGTCGCGCCTTCAAGAGAGACCTCTCCCTTCATCGTCGCGCATCGAAGATCCAGCGAGCCGCCGATTTGGGCGTTGGCCGCGTTGAGGTCGCTGCAACGAAAGCTGAAGGCATTGAGCAACTCGTCGTCGGTCAGATCTGACTCTCGGACGTCGCGGCGCCTGGCTGCGATGCCAGCCGACGACCAAAACAAAAGGTCTCCGCCAATCTTGGCGGATTGCATGTGCAGCACGCCGCTCTTGCCGTAATACAGCGGCTCTGAGCCGCTCGTCGCCTCGCCGAGCTGCGCATCCTCGCCTATATGAAGACCGTAGAATGAGACGTTTTGCGGGACGTCGAGGTTGTCGAGGATCACCTCTCCGCCCACGCGCGTCGACTTTACCAAATCCGGCTCCACCGCGTCACCGGAAACCCGGAGGCTCTTCGCCTTTAGCCCCCACGCGCGTATGGAGCCGCGAATGTCGCACGCGGAAACTTCAACCTGGCCCTCCACCGTGGCTTGCACCAGGCCGAGATCGCCCCCGACGGCCGGCATTAATGGCTTTATTGGGCGGAGAAAAAGGCCGCCGAGTTGCGCCTGAGAGAGATCGATGCTCGACGCGACGACCGCGCCTTGCAAGTCGAGTAGGCCGCCCAGCTGTGTGAACTGCCCGGAGATGCGCCCGATCTTCGCGCCGCGCAGCGACGCGGATTTCGCCTGGACGGAATTTAGGCTCACCGGTCCACCGACGATCGCCGAATCCAGCGTGATTGAGCTCGCGACGGATGCATAATCTAATGAAACCGTTCCCTCGACGCACAGAGGCACATTGTTCGCTGGGCCGCCTTCTATGCTCCCTGCAATCCGCGCGTGCAGCAGGTTAAGCCAGGGAGTTTCATCCGTGACCGCGAAATAACGGAGCGCTGCGACATCAAGTCGGTTCCGGTGTACCGATAATTGAGTGGTGTTCATGCCTTCGGCGCCGGATTGAAACTGGGGCTCGTACGTCTCGACCCAGTTCGCTCGTCCGACGTTGAGGCCGCCCAGCCACAAGTTGCCGTCTACCTGAATGCTGCGCAGATCCACACGCCCCTCAATCTGCGTCGGCACCCAGGTATCGACGATCTTACCATCGGATTGCCGGACCGACTTCTTGTTCGGCGTCAGATATGCCGAACCCTGTACCTCCATAAGTTCTGCGCTCACGCCGGAACGCAGAGCCACTGTCTGCACGTACAGGTCGCCTCCAATTCGCGCCTGCTCCATTGCGATGGATCCGAACGTGGAATGGAGAATGATCACATCGCCATTTATGCGCGCTTTTGCGAGGTTGAATGTCGCCTCCGCGCTCTGGCCCGTGCAATTACGAAGCGAAACATCGCCGCTCACTTGAACATTGTGCAGGTCGAGCTCATTGAGTTCGCAGTCTTCGAACTCAATGTTGCCCCGGACCTGAGCGTGCCGGAGCGTCAGTTTTTGTCCGAGTGTGACATTCCGAAGCCGAAAGCCATGTTCAAGCGTTTCGCGGCTCAGATCGACGCTCTCGGAAACGTGCAGATTTGCTGCGTATCCCTCACTCGACAGTTTGTTTCGCAATTGCTCCGCGGAGACCTGCGAACGCTGGCTGGAGTCCGGCAGCGGCGCGCCCGGCACGATCTGTTCGTAGGGCTCTCGTTCCTCGATCGCGTCGCGTAAGGGAGCGTTCTCCAGCTCCATTTTTTCATTTTCGAGTTCGGTGACGCCGTCTGGTCCAACGGTCATGTCCGTTGTGAACAGCGCATCCTTGAACTGCACCGTGACGCGGCATTTCCAGATGCGGTCGCCATCGCGCTCCGGTTTCAGCCGCTCGAACAGATGCTGATATTGCGCCTTGGCGGCGGCTGCCTCGGCGGTTTCCAGCCAGAGTGCGTCGTCGGCGGACTCCACAATGCGAAACGGCCCGTGACGGCCCCAGACATGGTCGTAGAAGAAGAGCAGGTAGGCCCGGGCTCGTTCGGCGTCCGAGAGATCGAGCCGTTCTTGCGCGCCAAGCTGATAGAGCGGCGCATTGCTCCAATCCAACAGAAAGAGGTCGCGGGCGCTCAGCAGGAAGCGGTTGAAGACGGTTTCGTCGGCGTCCGACTTCCGGCGGATGCGGCCCAGCCGATGCTGCGGGGCGAATGAGGGCGGCTCATCGAAAAGCTCAACCGCGTCGATACGCCCGACACCAATTTGCGCGAATAGACGAACGATATGCTCGCGCATCGCGCCATCGGCGGCGGGCCACTCGGTAGAACGCCATCCTACCCCCATGCGGGTCCCCCGCAGGAGACTGGGTCCGGTCCGGTTTTTAGTCAATACGCATCACCCAGCCGGGCGACGCGCGCCGC
>CAZHWA010000292.1:0-3772 GCA_964536175.1 uncultured Terricaulis sp.
AACCAGCGACACGCGGATTTTCAATCCGCTGCTCTACCAACTGAGCTACCCAGGCTTGCACTCCGGGACGTACCGCCCGGCGCGGGAGCGAGGGTCTATAGCGGCGGCGCCCCGCCCTGTCCACGCCGCCACGGGGGCGCCGCGGCGACCCGGAACGCGGCCCTCGGCAGGCTCGTTCAGAAGGAACAGGAGTTCCTCAATGAACGTGATCGAAGAACGCAGCCGCCCGCTCTGGCTCGACGACGCACCCGAAATCGCCGGGCCTGCCTTTTCAGGCAGCGGCGGTTCAGCCCACGCCATTGTCATTGGCTCAGGCATCAGCGGGCTCTCGATCGCCTACGCCCTCGCCCAGCGCGGCCGGCGCGTGATCGTTCTCGACCGCGGCCGGATAGGACGCGGCATGACGGCGCGCACGACCGCCCACCTGGCCTCCGCACTGGACGACTTGTACTGCAAGCTCGCCAAGCGGCGCAGCAAGGAGGAGGCGCGGCTGTTCGCAGAGAGTCAACGCGCGGCGATAGATAGCATCGAGACGAATGTTCGTACCGAAAAGATCGATTGCGATTTCGCGCGCGTGGACGGCTATTTCTTCGGCCACACGCGAGACGATATCGACCAGCTGGAGGAGGAATACGAGTGCGCACGCCAAGCCGGAATGGAAATCGCCTGGGTCGAACGCGCGCCCATGCTGGGGATCGACACCGGCCCCGCGCTGCGCTTTCCCAGCCAGGCGCGCTTCCATCCTCTAAAATACCTCGCAGGCTTGGCGCGCGCAATCGAAGCGCGCGGCGGCCGCCTCTTTGCGGACTCGCCGGTCACCAATGTCGAAGAGGAAGACGATGACGTCGAAGTGACCCTTGAAAGCGGCGCCACGCTGCGCGCGGAACATGTGATCGTCGCCTCCAACACTCCGTTCAACGACAGAATCGCCGTCCACACTAAGCAGGCCCCCTACCGCACCTACGCGATGGCTTTCGAGGCGCCGGTCGATGCGGTGCACGACGCGCTCATGTGGGACACGCTCGACCCCTACCATTATGTGCGCATCCAGCCGCGCGCAGGCGGCGGCGCTTACGCCATCGTCGGCGGCGAGGACCACAAGACCGGAATGGCCGACGACGCGGACGCCCGCTTCGCCAACCTCGAAGCTTGGTCGCGTTTGCGCTTTCCAGGCCTCGGCGCGGTCTCCCACAAATGGTCCGGGCAAGTGTACGAACCGGTCGACTTCCTTCCCTTCATCGGCCGCAATCCCGGCGATGAGCGCGTATTCGTGGTGACAGGCGATTCCGGCCAGGGGATGACGATGGGCGCAACGGCGTCACTTATCCTTCCCGACTTGATCGAAGCGCGCGCCAATCGTTGGGAAAAACTGTTTCGGCCAGCCCGCAAGAGCCTCGCGAGCGCGCTCACCTATGTCGACGAGAACAAGGATGTAGCCGCCAATCTCGCCGAGTACGTCGTCGCGAAGACGAAGAAGTCGGCCGACGAGATCAAGCCGGGCGAAGGCGGCTTGTTGCGCGATGGCGCGAAAATCCTAGCCGCCTATCGCGATGAGTCGGGTGAGCTGCACGTGCAGTCGGCGACCTGCACGCATATCGGCTGCGTCGTGCACTGGAACTCGTTCGAACAATGCTGGGATTGTCCCTGCCACGGTTCGCAATTCTCGCCTGACGGAGATGTGCTGCAGGGTCCGGCCTTCCACCGTCTCGGCGATGCGGATACCCCCGACGAGTCGGGCGCATTTGAGGCCATTGCGCCGCGCACTTAATTCGCGCGCGCGTCGGCTTCGACCTCGCGCACGCGCGGCGTCAGTTCGTTCAGCACGCGGTCGTTCAGATCGCTCGCATAGGAGAACTGTCCCCACGGCCCGCGGATCGAAAACGGCGCCGCCACCCCACCGCGCGGCGAGCGCGGCGAGAGACGCAGGTCGAGCCGGCGGCGCGGAACATCGATCAGCCCTATGCCGGGAATACGCAAGTCGGGCGTGTTGAAGCTTAGGTCGTCGCTGGCGAGCACGCCGTCCGCGATCGCGAACGTCGCCGACATGCCGTAGAACTCTGTCTGCGCTTCGGGCGCGATCAACTCGCCGCGCAGGGCATTGCGGATGGTGGTGGCGACGCCACCCAGATCGACGCCATGCAGGATGCCCGACACGATCTCGACATGCGTGCGCCCGTCTGCGCTGGACAGGAACTCGCTCTGTGTCCGCCCCTCTGCGCGCATGATAAGCGAGCCCTCCATGCGCCCTTCGATGTTCGCGAAGTTAATGGCGTCGGTGAGAAAATGCCGCGCATCGAGATTGTCGAAGGCCAAATCCTGGACGATGCGGGTGGCCGGTCCGCGTGCGTCGATTTCGAAGCGGCCCCGGCCCGCGCCGCCATAGAGCGAAACATTGTGCAGCGTGGCAGCAAGATATCCCTCGTTGATCACAAGATTGAGCCGCGCGCCATCGAGCCGCATCCGCTGCACCAGTACGGCAGCTGTGACGATTTCGACGTCGGCGTTGACGGCCTGCAAACCGGAGAAATCGATCGGCTGCTCGCTCGGCGCCTCGCGCACATCGACGGCGCGCCGCGGCGCCTCGACGGCTGCGATTTGCGTACTGGGAGAAGCTTGCGGGTCGGCGGCCGCAGTCACGGCCTGCGGGACCGCCTCGGCGGGAGGGGGGGCATCCCCCGTGAGATACGGGTTGAGATCGAAATCGAAGAGTTCGAGCCGCCCACTGAGATAGGGCTTGCCGCGCAGTTCGGTCACTACAAAATCGCCGCGTCCGCGCACCAGATCGACTGCAAAACCGGCATTGGTGAAGTGGTAGGCGCCCCCGCCCACGCCAATGCGGCCAGTGACGGCAAATGGCTCAAGGCCAACGCCGCCTTGGATCGGCGATCCCACCCAGGCCGCAAGTCTGCGCAAGCTCGGACCATTAGCGCGCATTGTGCCAGCTAGCTCCCCGGATGCAGCCAGCGTCTGGCCGTCGAACTCGGCCTCGATGAGTTCACTGTCGAGTTCAATGCTGAGCGGGGTCACCTGCCCGCGCATTGCCGCACCGGGCCGGGCAATCTCCATGTCCAGTTCGACCCGTTGATCGTTGTAGAGGATGGCGCCGCGCGCGCGCATCGGCTCGTCCAGCGCTGTCAAAGCAGTGCTCAGATCCACATCGCCGATCACCCAGCCGCGCCCGCTGCGCGCATCGAAATAGCTCACCTCTCCGTTGTTGAATCGCACGCCGCGGAACCGGGTGCGCGCGACATCGACGCTCGGCTCGCTCGGCCGCGTCGGCGCGCCTTCAGCGGCGCGCGGTGCGAACACCCAATTCGGCTGACCCTCGGCGTCGACTTCCAGCGCAACCTGCGGGCGCTGCAGCACGAGGCGGCGTACATTCACCTGACGGTTGAGCAGGGGGCGGAGCTCGACGCCGACATCGATCTCCTCGGCGCGGATGAACGCCGGTGCGCGACCGCCCTCAACATTGGCGATAGTCACGTCGCCGGCGCGCACGCCGAGCACCGGCCAGAAGATAACCCCCACATTGCCGGCGATCGTCACATCCCGCCCGGTCGCGCTCTCCACGCTGCGCTCTATCTCGGCCCGCACATCCACCCTGGAAACCAACCAGGCCAGCGTCGCGGCGAAGGCCAGCACCAAGGCGACAAGGAGGCCGGCGATCCCGACCAGCCAGCCCTTCCAACCCGACATGATCTTCTCCCACCTCGGCCGCAGCCTAGCGGCTGGCGCTCACGGCCGGAATAGCTATCTATCCGCCATGACAGAC
>CAZHWA010000293.1:0-3757 GCA_964536175.1 uncultured Terricaulis sp.
GCCGGCGTCGTCTACAATGTCGCGCGCGACGAACTATTCTGGGCCGAGAAAGGCGCTGGGGCATACTTGAACGACAAGCGCCTGCGCGTGGCCGCGCGCAGCGACATGCGGGATGCCTTGTTCGCCACCGGCATGCCGTTCCACGGAAAACCGGGGCTGGACGTTTTCCTGATCGAAGCTGAGCGCGTGTTGACGAAAAGCGCCGGTCTCCGGCGCTGGGGCTCGGCCGCGCTCGATCTCGCCTATGTTGCGGCGGGACGTTTTGACGGTTTCTGGGAGCGAGGGCTCAACGTATGGGACATCGCGGCTGGCGCCGTGCTTGTGCGGGAGGCGGGCGGGGTTGTTGTCGAGCCGGACGGGGGCGACTTCATGAAAACCGGCGCTATCCTTGCGTCAAACACCGCGCTCGCCCCGCTACTGCAGAAAACGCTGCGCGGTTGATTGTGCGCGCGCTCTCGTAGACACTCGCCCGCACCTCCGGGCGGAGGCCGCCGGAGGCGCCGTGTCGCAGATCAAGAAGCGATCGAACTGGGAGATCGCTGCGTTCGCAGCGCCAGCGGCGCCCCTGCTTGCGCTTTCGCTGCCGACAATCATTTTTCTGCCGCCCTACTTTGCTTCGCATCTGGGCATTCCGCTCGGCGTGGTGTCGGCGATCTTCCTCGGCGCGCGGGTGTTCGATCTCTTGATCGATCCGACGATCGGCAACGCCCAGGATCGTACAAAGACAGCGTTCGGCCGGCGCAGGCTGTGGCTTGCAGCGAGCTGCGCGCCGCTGATGTTTCTGATCTGGTGGGTGTTTCTCGGTCTGCCGCCGGGCGCCGCGCAATGGCAGGCCACCGTCGCGGTGTTCCTTCTCTACATGATCGGCTCGGCCATGAGCATCGCCCATCTCGGCTGGGCCGGCGAGCTCATCCCCACCTATCACGGGCGCACGCACGTGCTGGGCGCCGTGCAGACCGCGAGCATGATCGGCCAAGTGCTGATGCTGGTGATTGCCGGCGTCGCCGCACAGACCGCCGCCGCAGCAGGCAACACGGCGGCCGTGCATGCCATGGGCTGGACGCTCATCTTCCTCTTACCTGCGACCACCCTCTTGGCGCTGCTCGTGCGCGAAGAACAGCGCCCGCCGCAACCGCACCTCACCTTGCGGGAATCGCTGCGCGTGCTCGTCAACAACAAGACCGCCCAACGCGTGTTGCTGCCCGATCTGCTGCTCGGCGTGGCGCAGGGCGTCTCCGGCGGATTGTTTCTGTTTTACTTCCAGTTCGTGCTCGGCTTCGAGCGCGAGTCGCAAACGCTGCTGGCGATCTACTTCGTGGCGGGCCTCGCCGGCGTGCCGATCTGGTGGATCGCGGCGCGCAAGTTCGGCAAGCATCGCGCCCTGCAGGCGGCGATGATCTACACCGCCGTAACCACGGCGCTGCTGCTCATCCTGCCGCCGAAGAACTTCCTCGTCGTCGCATCCTTCATGGCTGTGGCGGGCCTCTCTCAGGGGGGCGGCGTGCTGCTGACGCGTACGCTGATGGCCGACGTGGTCGACGAGGACGAACTCGCCTGCGGGGCGCGCCGCTCCGGCCTTTATTTCGGTCTGCTGCTGACGACATCGAAGCTCGGCATCGCCGCCGGGCCTATCACCTACGCCATTCTCGGGCTCGTCGACTTCAACGCCGAAGAAGGCGCCCGCAACTCACCCCTCGCGCTTGGCGTGCTGAGCGCATTGTTCATCGGCGTGCCGATTCTGCTGTGCCTGCTCACGGCCTGGTCGCTGCAGCGCTATCCGTTGGACGAAACGCGTCAGCGTCAGCTTGCCGCCGCCATCGAAGCGCGCCACGCGGCGAACAGAGAAAACACCTTGGGGCCGGTGACCAAATAGCGCCGCCAAAGCCGGGCGGGTTCGCTTGCGAGCCGATGCAGCCATTCGAGCCCCGCAGCGCGCATCCAGCGCGGCGCGCGCTCAACCCGACCGGAGAGAAAATCGAGCGCGGCCCCCACGCAAAGCCCCACGCCGGTCGCGCCGCCAAGCTGGCAGATCGCATATGCGATCATCTCCTGCTGCGGCGCGCCCACGCAAATAAAGGTAAACCGGGAAGGTTGGGCGGCAGCGAAGGCCGCGGCGCGGACGATTGCATTGGGATCGCGCTTGACACCCATGGGCGGGCGATGCCAGCGCACATTGGTCAACCGATACCGCCGCCTGAGTTCTTCAATGGCGAGATCATCGCCGCCGATGATGGTAATTGGCTCGTGGCGGTCGATCACCGCGTCGAACAGCCGTTCGGCGAGATCCGCTCCGGGCGCCGCCGGCAAGACGATGCCTGCCCGGTGCGCAAGGTTGGCAAGCACGCGGCTGTCGTTCAGCAAGAGCCAAGCGGCGTCATAAAGCGGACGGCGTGCAGGTTCGGCCGAAAGCCCAACGACGTGGTCTACGTTAGGCGTCGCCACATAGCAGAACGGCGCACGCAGGCTGGCGCGCGCCGCCACGGCATCGATGGCCGCGTCCAAATCCAGACCGCTGAAGCGAAGATGGAGGAAGTTGACGTCACGCTCGCTGCGCGCGCTGCCATCGAATGCCATGCCATTAACCCAAACGCGATGTTAACGCCGTTTGAGCGCCCTATGCAGAAAGCGGGCCGGATGGATTGCGTCGAGCGCAGGTCGAGACAAAGGAAGAGGCTCTCCGCAGATTTCTGAGGCGAGCCGTTCGGCCAGCAGCGGCGCCAGCGTCAGCCCCCGCGCGCCAAGCCCGCCGAGAACGTAAACGCCAGGATGCGCCGGCGGCGCGCGATCCGCATCGAGTTTTCGGCCATGCGCCAGGCCTGCATATTGCGCGAGCCACGCCTCGGCATCAGGCAACAGCCCGGCAATGGGGGCGCGATCGGGCGTGGCGGCGCGCACCGCAGCGCGCGAAGTGAGCTTCGTTACGTCGAGTGCAGCCGCAATCTGCGGGGCGAGTTGCGCCAGCGCCGCGATATTACGCGACCTGGCGTCTTCGCACGGCGGCCCTTGGGCGTCGGCGTGGTCAAGCGCGTCGAAAGTGGCCCCGAACAGCACGCCGCCCTCGAATGGCGCGACGTAATTGCTGCGCACCAGCGGACGCGGCGGCGCCGGCCCCTCGCCCCATTCGATCTGTCCATGCGAGAGCGCGATGGGCACAAACGATGCTGGCGTAAATCGGGTGAGCGCCGTACCGCACGCCAGCACGACGGCGTCGGCCTTCAGCAGCGCGCGCCCATCATGTGCCCGCACCACCCAGCCTGCGCCGCTGCGGTCGAGCGATTGCACCTCGGCCTCGAACAACACGCGCGCGCCGGTGAGCATGGCCCGGACAGCCGCCTGCGCCGACACCATACCGGCCCTCGGGTGCAGCGCGGCGCCGTTTGGCAGCGCTATCAGCCAGTCCTCCGGCAGCGGCGGATCGTTGAGCAGATCTGCGAACGCCTGGCGGTGGCGCGTCTCGGCGAGTTGCTCGACACCGGTAGCGTGGAAGATGCCTTCGCCAAGCGCTTCATAGGTCGCGATTGCATGTAGATGCGCCGCGAGGAAGACTTCGCGCAGTGGTCCCGCACCGCGATCGAGGCGCGGCATGACAAGGCCGGCAGGATTGCCGCTTGCGCCAGCGCCGAGACCGCCGGCCGCTTCCAGCACGACGGTTTCCACGCCGCGGCGCGCCAAGGCATGTGCACATGCCGCGCCGGCCACGCCTGCACCAACGATCGCCACGCGTTGGGAGGGTGTGGCGGCATAGGGATAGATCGAG
>CAZHWA010000294.1:0-3755 GCA_964536175.1 uncultured Terricaulis sp.
TTCGGGATAGATCCACGAGCCCTGCGCGGTCTTGAAGATCTCCATGACGGTGCCGACGATATGGAAGATCAGGATGACAAGCGCCTCGTCCCAGCGCTCCAGCTTCGTTGTCAGCAACGCACCCTGGATCGCCACCGAAGCCAGGACGAGGAAATCGTAGCGCGCTAGCGGCGCGTGCTCGGGCCAAAACAGATGCGTGCCCAGCAGCAACGCCAACATCAGGCCGCCGAACAGGCAAGCCCAGGCCTGCTTCAGCCCGAAGAGCAGGAATTCGTAGGCCCAACCGTGCCACTTGGAGCGCGCGGCCCAGGGCCGCGCCCAGGCGTCGAACGCGGCGACCTGCGCCTTGATCCTGTCTTTGAGACTCATTCGCGGGTCAATAACACCACAAGCGGGACAAGCCCGCCACGAGGGAAACCAGATCCGGTCAGTTGGCGGCGACGGGGCGCGCGGCTAAATCCCATCCATGAAAGTCGCCGTCGTTGGGCTGGGCATTGCTGGCCTTAGCATCTGTGCGCGCCTTGCGGTGGCCGGCCATGACGTTTCGGGCTTCGACCAGTTCGAGCCAATGCACGAGCAGGGTTCGTCGCACGGCGATACCCGCATCATGCGCCTCACTCCCGGAGAGGGTCGTGTCTATGTGCGGCTTGCCCGCCGCGCGGCGGTGTTGTGGAAGACATGGGAGGGCCTAGCTGGCCGGCCGCTGATCGATTGGACCGGGGGCCTCATGGCCGGGCCGCGCGATTCCCCGTTCGTCGCCTCCTGCCAGAGCATGAGCGCCAAGCCGGCCGCGGTGTTGCGCGGCGACGCCATCCATCCCCTCACCCACGGCTACATCGCTATGCCGTACGAGTGGGATGTCTATCGCCAGGAGGATTGCGGCGTAATCGCCGCCGACGCGACACGCGCCTTCCTGGTGCGCCAGACACAGCGATGGGGCGCCAAGCTGCATCACCGGACGCACGTCGCCGCGCCAATAGAGACAACGACACTGCGGATCGGGGGCGAGACGCACGCCTTCGACGCCGTGATCGTGGCCGCCGGAGGCTGGGCGCGCACGCTCTTGCCGGAATTTGCCGGACGGCTCGCCGTGCGCCGGCGCGTGGTCGGTTATTTCCAGACACACGCGCCGCGGCTCTTGCCGGTGATCTGCGTCGACAATGACGACGGCGTCTATGGCATGCCAGCGCCACGCGGGCTCTACAAGATCGGCTTGCACGCAGTCGGCGGCGCGACCTCGCCGGACGACGTGAGCGCCGCCAATTCGCACGACGCGGCGGCGCTTTCCATGCATGTGCGCGAGATGCTGCCCAAGCACGACCCCAGACCCGTAAGGATGTCGACCTGCCTCTACACCGTAACGCCAGACGAGAATTTCCTCATCGCTCCGAGCGCCAGCCACGAACGCGTGCTGCTTTTCTCAGCCTGTTCGGGGCATGGCTTTAAGTACGCTCCGGCGTTCGGCGAGTTGGCTGAGGAATGGCTGAACGGCAAGCCTTCGGCCGAGCTCGGCGCCTTCTCCCTGCACAGCCGCATCGACGCAGCTACCGGCCTCGGCGCGCATCGCTTCTGATGGCGCGGTGACAAGCCACTGAGGACCGCAGGCTTCCAGCCGGCAGACAGGCACCAGTTGAGCGCACCGTGCAAAACAGCCTTGATTGCCAGCAAAATGCCCGCGGTCCTCGGCGCTCGTTTCGCCAAGGCTGCGTTGAGGCCAGCGGCACACAGGCCTCAGCGCTTCTTCGCCGCCTTCTTGACGCCGCCAGGCCAGCACGCCGGACACGGCCCCGGCCCGCGATACTTGTGCCCCCGGCTGCACGTCTTCCATCCGCCCGGCGGCTTCTTGGCTGGCATGCGCTCTATCCTCCCACCGGCGTGATTGCGCCGACGCCCGGTCCGGCGCCGGCAGCAACGGTGAACGCAGCAGTGCGCTCGAGCTCATACTGTTTGGAAACGATGCTGTTTACGGAGAAGAACTCGGCGGCAGCCTGTTCGCGCGTCAGCGTGAGCAGCAGGAAGCCGCGCCGGTCCGGGTCGATGTGTTTCACGTGCGGATTTCGCGCGCGCAGCCCGGCCCCAAAGTCGACTCCGAACGGACTGAAATAGTCGCCCTCACTCGGCGACGTCACCGAGGTGGTCCCGAATTCGACCGCCACCCGGCCAGATGCATCGTTCAGTTCATTGGCCCAGGCCTTGTGCGAGTCGCCGGTGATTACGAGCGTATTGCCGCCCGCTGCGCGCATCGCCTCGAACACACGCGCGCGCGCCGCCGGATAGCCGTCCCAGGTATCGACCGAGAGCGGCAGCGGAAAGCGCGTCAGCTTCAGCAATTGCGTCACGCCGGAGCTGAGCCGCTCCAGTGCGGCGGCGAGCTGCGGTGGCGTCGCAGAGAGATCGGGCGCGGCGGCAGGCGCCATGATCACCTGATTGCCAATCACCTGCCAAGCCGCGCCGGACTGCACGGATGCCGCCAGTTCCTGACGCAGCCAGCGCTCCTGCGCATCACCGAGCATGACCCGCTCGGGCGATTGCAGCGCTGCGTTCAGCGCTTCGACATCCGGGGCCAGATAGAAGCCGGCCGGCAGGTTTGGCGCAGCGGCCACGAGCGACTGGGCCCGGCGCCAATCCAGCACCGGACGCATTTCCTCGCCCACCGCCTCGTATATCGCCGGCAGGCGCTGCATTGCAGGCGCGTCGGGCTCGCCGTCACGCAACGCCACGGGCGCGTTCGGATCGGCCATGTTCCAGCGTTGCGTCTTGACCTGCAGGTCGGTCGCGTAATCGAGCGGCTGCGTGCGCGCCAAGAGGCGCGTTTCCAGCATGATGAGCGTGAAGAGGTCGCCGAATTGATAAGAGCGGTTGATCGCCTCGAACGCGCGCCCCGGCTCCGGCTCGCGGATCGGCATCCATTCGTAATAGGCCTGCAGCGCCGCACGCCGGCGATCGGCCCACTCGCCCTCGCTCGGCTGATGGTTCTGCGCGCCGCTGACGAAGGAATCGTTGGCGACTTCGTGATCGTCCCATACCGTGATCCACGGCGCCATGGCGTGCGCCCGCTGCAATTCGGCTTCGCCCTTGTACTGCGCATGACGCAGGCGATAGTCCGCAAGCCGCAGACACTCCACATCGGGCGAGGGCACGCGTCCCAGCTGCACGGCCACGTCGCCGCCGTAGCCTGCAAGTCCATACTCGTAGATGTAGTCGCCCAAGTGCACGACGAGGTCGACGTCGTCACGCTGGGACAGCGCCTCGTAGGCATTGAAAAAGCCGTGCGGATAGGACGCGCACGACACGACGGCCAGTTTCAGCTGCTCCAGCCGCCCGCGCGGCAGCGTCCGGGTGCGCCCAATGGGGCTTGCAGCATCGCCGGCGCGGAAACCATAGAAGTACGGCGCGCCGGGCCGCAAACCCGTTACGTCGGCCTTGACCGTGTAATCGCGCGCCTCGTTTGTCTCCACGACGCCGGTTTTCACGACGTCGGTGAGCTCGCGATTTCGCGCTACGATCCAGCGCACGGGAACGGGCCCGGCGTTGGCCGGCGTTACGCGCGTCCAGACGATGACGCGATCGTGTCTGGGGTCGCCCGAGGCGACGCCGTGATTGAACGCGACGTCGCCGTCATGGGCCGGCGCCTCGATATCCTGCGCGCAGGCCGCCGCTATGCCCGCCGTCGCCGCCAGCGCGCCCCGGCGCGTCCAACCCCGCTTACTCATTCTGAGTCTCCGCAATCGCCCGTACGCGCGCGCGCACTGGAT
>CAZHWA010000295.1:0-3742 GCA_964536175.1 uncultured Terricaulis sp.
TGCAGGCCGTGGATCGCGTGCCGCTGCGCATCGGCGTGCATGTCGGCGAAGTCCACGAGACGCCCACCGGCGATCTTCTCGGCAAGGGAGTCAATGTCGCCGCGCGGCTAATGCAGCTTGCCGAGCCGGGCCGCATCGTCGTCTCCGGCGAGGCTCGGCGTGCGCTACCCCCGGACGTCGTCGCCCGTCTGCACCGCGGCGGGACGGTGCGTCTCGACAAGATGAGCGAGCGCATCGAAGCCTATCAGCTCGGCTCGCCCTGGCGCGGCAGGCGTGCGCAGCTTCCGCGTGTGGCGTTGCTCGTCGCCGGCGCACTCGCGCTGGCGGTGCTGGGCGTCGTCGCCGTGCAAATGTTCTCACGCCCCCCTTCGCAAGCCATCGCCGTGCTCGAGTTCAGGGCGCTCGATCCGGGAATGGAAAACTTCAGTGCGGGACTGGCGGATCGCCTCATCGGGGCCATGAGCGCCCACGACCTGCAGCCCGCGCAAACAAGCGCGACGGATAGCGAAGACCGCATTGCGGCGGCGCAGCGCGCCGGTGCGGCGTTTGCCCTCGACGGAACCGTGCGCAGCGAGGGTGATAGCGTCTTGGTGGTCGCTCGTCTCGTGGCTACGCAGGGCGGTCTGGCGTTGTGGTCCAATGAATACCGCCGCGCTGTACAAGAACAGAACTATTTGCAGGAAGAGATTGCCTTCGATGTCGCGCGTGTATTGCGGTGCGCGCTGCTGGGCTTGCGTCAAGGCGAAGACAGCATCGAAACGGCCACGCTCTCCTTGTTCCTTCGCGCCTGCCAGCAATCGGGAAGCTTGGAGGAAGTTCACCTTGTCGCTCGGCAAGTAACGGAGCGCGCGCCGCGCTTTTCCCGCGGATGGTCGTTGCGGGCCCGCACCGCAGCGTGGATGAGTTGGCAGAACCCTGAGCAAGCGCAGACCTTTGAAGCCGAAGCGCGCCAAGCCGCCGCCCGCGCACGCGAACTCGATCCCTCGAACGGGGAAGGCTATCTCGCCGAGTTGATCTTCGTTCCGGCGTCGCAGTATCGCGCACGCGAAGCTCTGCTGCAGCAGGCGCTGTCGGTGGACCCGCAACTGGCCGCGGCACATTATGAGCTGGCCGGGTTCTACAATGAGGTCGGACGTTCGCAGGACGCACTGCGGGCGATGCGCATGGCGGTCGCGCTTGAGCCGCTCAATCCGGACAATTCCGCTGGACTGCCGCCGCTGCTCAGCGCGGTCGGCGGAGAGGCAAACCAGCGCGAAGCCAACCAATTGCGCGATGCGCTCTATCGTATCTGGCCGCACTCACCCGAGGCTTGGTGGAACAGGTTCTTGAACGCGGCGTATGTCGGCGATCCGCTGGCGGCGGTCGAGATGCTGGACGCGATCGATACCGCGCCGGTTCAGATGCCTCCGCTGGCGCAGACGCGCTGGCGCAGCTTTCTGCTGGCGCGCCACTCCGGCGATCCGGCGCGCATCAGCCGGGCCGCATTGGCAATGCGTGATCTGATCCCCGTGTTTCGGCCTACATCGGCTATCGCCGTATTGTCGCTGGCGGGCGAGGTGGACGCTGCATACGAAAGCCTGAACCAACTTGGGCCGAGGGGAAACCTATCTATTCCGTTCGCCATGGCGCCCTGGCGCAACCTCCGCCGCGATCCCCGCGTCATGCACCTCATTAAGCATACTGGGTTGATTCAATATTGGCGCGAGACGGGCCGCTGGCCGGATTTCTGCAGCGAGCCGGATCTGCCGTACAATTGCCAGCAGGAGGCTGCCCGCGCCCTGCCGCCTTGAGACGCTGCGGTCGATTTCACCCGAGCCGCTTCTCAGCTTGGCAGAGCGCCCTTAGGCCATGCTATGATTCTCCTGTGGGGAGGTGGCAATGTTGGCGTGGCGCCGACCTAGTGCTTGGCGGGCTGCGTTGGCGGCGACGGCCGCGGCGTGCGGCGCTGGTTTATCCACGGCCCACGCCCAAACCGCTGACGAGGATGGCGAGATCGTCGTCACCGGCACCCGCATCCCGCGTCCCGACCTCTCTTCGGCCAGCCCGGTCGCCTCTTTCACCGCCGAAGAGATCGCCGCGCACGGCGTGCTGCAGGCGGAGGACTTTCTCAATACGCTGCCGCAGGTCAGTCCGGACCTGGCGCGCACTGGCAACAATCCCGGCGACGGCGTCGCGCGCGTCAATCTGCGCGGGCTCGGCGCCAACCGCACGCTGACGCTGCTGAATGGCCGCCGCCTTGCGCCCTCGGGGGTGGAAGGCGCCGCCGACCTGAACAGCCTGCCAACTGCGCTCATCGATCGCATCGAAGTGGTTACCGGGGGCGCCAGCGCGGTCTACGGCTCCGACGCCATTGCCGGCGCGGTCAATTTCATCACTCGCACCGACTTCGAAGGTGCTGAGCTGACAACGCAATTCGACACGTACGGCGCAGGCGACGGCGACGTGTTCAGCGCCAGCGCCGCATGGGGCGGCTTCGGCTTCGACCGGCGCGCGCATATCCTGCTTTATCTCGACTACGTCGACCGCCGCCCGGTGATGCAGGGCGACCGCGCCTTCTCAAGCGTCTCCTTCAGCGAAGATGGCGCGGGCAATCTGTTCCCGGGCGGCTCAGGCACCAACCCGAATGGGACGATTGCGCCCACCCCTGTCGGCGGCGTGCTTGTTCCAGCGCGCGCGTTCAACGCCGACGGCTCGCTTCGTCCGATCGACATCGCCCTCGACTTCTACAATTTTGCTCCGGACAATTATCTGCAAATCCCGCTCGAGCGCTGGAGTGGCGGCGCGTTCGCGCGCTGGGAGTTCACGCCCGATCTCGAAGCCTCGCTGGAGTTGATGTATTCGGCGCCGCGCTCGGCCCGGCAGCTCGCGCCCACGCCCTTCACTCAAATTATCGACGTGCCTATCGCGGCCGACTTCTTCCCGCCCAGCACGCAGACCCATCTCGCCACGTACTTCGATCCTGACAACGACGGCATAGCCCGATTCCGCTTCGCGCGCCGGCTGACCGATGTCGGTCCGCGCCAGAGCGTGTTCGAGCGCGACAGCTATCGCGCCGTTGCGGCGCTTAGAGGTCCGCTCGGGACCTGGGATTGGGACGCTTCTTACACCTACGCGCGCAACGAAACGTTCGCGGCCTTCCTGAACGACGCCTCCATCAGCCGCATCCGTCAGGGCATGCTGATCGATCCCGTCACCAATACCTGCATCGATCCCAGCGGCGGCTGCGTGCCCGTCAATCTGTTTGGGCCGAATACGCTGAGCGCCGAAGCGGCGAACTTCATCCGATTGGATGACATCGTCGAGGAAACCAGCGTCGAACAGCAGACCTTCACCGCCTTTATCGGCGGGGACGTGTTGGCGCTGCCGGCCGGCCCGGTCAGCACCTCCATTGGCGTGGAATGGCGGCGCGTATCGACGGGGTACGAACCCTCAGCGGCGCTGGGCACGGGGGATTCGGCGGGCTTCATTCAGTCTCCGGCGGTGGCGGGCGCCTTCGAAATGGCCGAGGCATTCGGCGAACTTCTCGTGCCGCTCGCCGCCGATGCGCCTTGGGCCTATCGTCTCGAACTGGAGACCGGCGCGCGCTTCACCGAGCATACCCAGGCGGGCTCGCATTGGAGCTGGAAGTACGGCCTGCAATGGCGCCCGATCGAAAGCGTGCGGTTGCGCGCGATGGCGCAGCGCGCCGTGCGCGCTCCCAACATCAGGGAATTGTTCGAGTCGCCGCGCCAGGGCTTTATCT
>CAZHWA010000296.1:0-3731 GCA_964536175.1 uncultured Terricaulis sp.
GCACATCGCCAAGCAGGACGTGGTGATCACCACCGCGCTGATCCCGGGCCGCGCTGCGCCAGTGCTGGTCACCGAAGCGCAGGCCAAGTCCATGCGCCCGGGATCGGTAATTGTCGATCTAGCTGTAGCCCAGGGTGGCAATTGCCCGCTGTCCAGACCGGACGAGCTGGCGGACGTGGCCGGCGTGAAGGTGATGGGCTTCTCCAACTTGCCGGCGCGCCTGCCGGCGGATGCGTCATCGCTCTATGCCCGCAACCTGCTCGCGCTCCTGCCGTTGCTGACCGATAAGGACAGCAAGGCGTTCGCGCCGGCGTGGGACGACGAGATCATACAGGGCGCCATGCTCACCCGCGGCGGCGCGCTGGTGCATCCGCACTTTGCGCCGAAGAGCGCAGCCTAACAGAGGCGCCGGCGAGACGCTGGCGGTCCAAATATGAACGATAGCGATTTCGCCCGCCGCTATTACCAAGCGTGGAGCAAACGCGACGTCGATGCGATCTGCGCGCTCTATGCCGACGACATAGAGTTCTCGTCGCCCTATATCGCCGCGCTCGGTTTTGCACCCGATGGAATCATCGTCGGCAAGGTGATGCTGCGCGCTTATGTCGAGCGCGCGCTGGAGCGCGCGCCGAAGCTGACCTTCACGCCGGAGGCGCTCTTTGTCGGCGCCCGGGGCCACACGCTCGTCTATCGCAATCATCGCGGCGAACGCACGGCGGAGGTCCACGAGCTGGACGAGGCGGGCCTCATCGTGCGCGCCGACGCCACCTACGAGACCACCTGACACTTCCCAGCCGAGAACGTTTGCAGCCCTGGCTCGAACCACCGCCATCCCGCCGGCATGACCGCTGAGTAATCCGGGTGCGCGTGGCGATCAGGTCATGCCGGCGAGGCGCCGGCGGTCCGGTCTTGTTCTGCACGCCGGACTGGTCAGTCGCTCGAAGCGCCGCTAACGAGATCCGCATGAGACACCTCGCCGCCGCCTTGCTCATGTCCGCTTTGATTGCGGCGCCCGCCGCGGCGCAGGATCCGGACGCCAGCCAGGCCCAAGATCTCAGCAATTGCGCAGGGGCCGTCGCGGCGGTGGGCGATCTTGATGTCCTCACCCATCCGCGCGGCGTGAGTGGACAATGGGCCGCGACGCTTACCCGCATCCTGGAGCAGCTCAACACCGAGCCCGGCGTGGAAGGCATGACCGGGCGCTACGCCGCCAGCGCCGCCAAGGACCATTGGCGTGAACAGCCGGCCGCCGAGCGCGAAGCGGCCGCCGCGGCATGCAAGGACCGGTTCGCAGCCGAGTAGAGGTTCACGCTCCTGTTGACCCGGCGGGCCAAGCCCCGCTTTAGTCCTGCCGCGCATTGAGTCCGTGAGGGGTCATGGAAGCTGTCGATCCGTTCGTCTTCTACCTGGCGATTTTCGTGCTGGCGATTTTCGTCGGCTATTACGTGGTCTGGTCGGTGACGCCGGCGCTGCATACGCCGCTGATGGCGGTCACCAACGCAATCTCCTCGGTGATCATCGTCGGCGCCCTGATCGCGGCGGCCGCTGGCGCCGATGCGGACGGCGGCTGGATCGCCAAGGGCGCGGGCGGGCTGGCGGCAGGGCTTGCGGCCGTGAACATTTTCGGCGGCTTCCTCGTCACCCAGCGCATGCTGGCCATGTACAAGAAGAAAGAGCGTAAATGAGTCGGTCCGGCCAAGCGAAGCGAGAGCCGCGACTCAGAGCCTTCAGGCGCTGTGCGTTTGTCCCTGGGTCCCGGGTCGCGCTGCGCGTGCCCGGGATGACTTGCTAGGGCGCAACGATGACGCCGGCCGACTGGCGCGCCCTAATCGAAGCTTACCTCGACGGTCGCCTTTCGGCCGAGGCCTTCATGCGCCGGTTTATCGAGGCCTGGCAGCACTCGCCCGCGCCGATTCCGGGCGCCATCGAACGCCTGCAGGCGCATGTCGAGGCCTTCGAGGCTGAGGTGAATGCGGCGCGCGAGGAAGGCGCGGCCAATGACGACGAACTGCGCCAGGCGGCCCGGCGCGCGCTGGTCAATCTTGGCGACGACACCTCCGTTTCGCCGCACACCTTCGATCGCACCCGCGCGCGCGAGGAAGTTCGACGCTTCGAAATACAGGTGAAGCGACTGGCCGGCCTTGGCTGTCTGATCGCCTTCATCTGGGTGGCGCTCTGCGTGTTGCAGATCAATTATGTGATCGAGTGGCTTTACGCGAACGCCATACCAAGCGTCTGGCTTTCCGCGCTCATCGGCTTTTTTCTGGCCTTCGTGCCGATTGTCGGCAATCTGCTCGCGTTCCTGGGCGCGACGCAGGCAGGCTGGCCGATCTGGGTCGCCGCCCTCATCTTTTTCGCCGCACCTGCGGCCACACTCATCTCAGGCTGGACGCGCTGGCGGCGTCTCGGGCGGTAGCTTGACGATGCGATGGGAAGGGCGGATTCTTACGAGGTGACCAAGAGCTTGCTCGACACCGTCCTCGAAACGATCCGTGAGCGCCGCGACGATATCGAAGCGCGCTACGGCATCCGCTTGCTCGGCGTTGTCGGCTCGGTGGCGCGCGGCGAGGAGCGGCCCGATAGCGATGTGGACATCTTTGCTGACGTCACCGGCGCGCCCTCCTTGCTAACAGTAGCGCGTGCGCAAAATGAGCTTAAGGACCTTCTGGGCCATCCAGTCGACCTCGTGTTGAAGGATGAACTCCGTCCCGAAGCGCTCGACCTTATGACCAGAAACTTCGCTCCAGCATGATCGATGCTGCATCGCGCCTGCGTCTTGACGACATGCCGAAGCATGCGCGAATTGCCAGGAATATCTTAGGCTCACTCAGCGTCGACGAGGTCAAAGCCAACGACGAAAAGCGGCTTGCGCTCGAACGGGCCGTCGAACTCATCGGCGAAGCGGCCAATTCGGTGTACGCCGAGATTCAGCAATCGGAGCCAAGCGTCCCTTGGCGAGACATCATCGCGATGCGTCATCGTTTGATTCATGGCTACGCCGCGATTGACCTGGGTCGACTTGTCCGCACCGTTCGCGACGACATTCCGCCATTGATCGCCGAGATCGAACGTATTCTGCTAACGCCGTGACCAGGGCTTGAGGGGCTTTTATGAACGCTGATCTTGCTGCGCTGCTCTATCTGGTGAGCGGAGTGCTTTTCATCCTGGCGCTGCGCGGGCTGTCCAGTCCCGAAACCAGCCGTCAGGGCAACATCTACGGCATGATCGGCATGGCCATCGCCATCGCCACGACGCTATGGCTGGTCACGCCCGATACGACAACGTGGATCATCATTGCGGCGGCGATCGCGATCGGCGGCGGCATTGGCGCCATGATCGCGCGCTCGATCAAGATGACGGCGATGCCCCAGCTGGTGGCGGCGTTTCACTCCCTGGTAGGCTTGGCGGCCGTGGCCGTCGCCGCCGCGGCGTTCTATGCGCCAGAGAATTTTCACATCGCCCTGCCGCTCGGCATCGGCGGGGCCGAACGCGGCATCAAGATCCAGTCGCTGATCGAACTGTCGCTCGGCACCGGCATCGGCGCCATCACCTTCACCGGCTCGGTGATCGCCTTTGCCAAGCTCAATGGCAACATGTCCGGCGCACCGATCATTCTGCCGGGGCGACACCTCATCAACATCGCCATTGCGCTCGCTATCGTTGCGCTCATTGTCATGATGATCCAGGACGCGGGCCGCACCAAATGGCATTTCTGGGCTGTTGCGGGCCTC
>CAZHWA010000297.1:0-3727 GCA_964536175.1 uncultured Terricaulis sp.
GCGCCGCGCTCATCGTTGTGGCCCGTGCGCATGGTCTAAAGGTGATCGAATCGCCTTTTACGGTCGCCGACGCCGAAGCGGCGCGCGAAGCGTTCATTACGCAGGCCAGCAACGCGGCCGTCGCGGTCACTGCGATCAATCAGGTTCCCATCGGCGAAGGCCGCCCCGGGCCCGTTACAAAGGCGCTACGCGACGCCTATTTGGGCGTTGATGCTGTCCAGCGGCCGCCATCGAGCGAATGATTTGCGCCCGCGCCGATTTCCCGTATAGCGGGGAACCAGCCGCGCCCCAGTCGCGGCGTTCATAAAACTGCATGGGGGATCCCATGGAAAAGAAGCAAAATCTGCAGGACACGTTCCTCAACGCTGTCCGCAAGGCCAAGACACCCCTCACAATCTTCCTCGTGAATGGCGTAAAGCTCCAGGGCGTCGTCACCTGGTTCGACAATTTCTGCGTGCTTTTGCGTCGCGACGGGCAGGTGCAACTCGTCTACAAGCACGCCATCTCCACTATTATGCCGGGCGCGCCCGTGCAGCTCTACGAGATCGACAAGGCTGTAGATGAAGCCGACGGCTGAGCCGCCGCCCAAAGACCTGAACCGCGCTATCGTGCTGCGTCCGCTCGCGGGCGCAGCCGATGTCGCGCGTGAGGGCGAGGCGCGTCTGTTGGAAGCGGTGGGGCTAGCCCAAGCGCTCGGCTTGGACGTAGCCGCCGCCGAAGCGGCGCCGCTCCGCCAGATCAGTCCGCGCGCCTTTTTCGGGTCCGGGCGCGTCGAACGCCTGAAAGAACAGACTGAAGAACTTGGCGCCGGCGTTATCGTGGTCGACGGCGCGCTCTCGCCCACGCAGCAACGCAACCTGGAAACAGACACCGAGGCCAAGGTGATCGACCGCACAGGTCTGATCCTGGAGATCTTCGGCCTGCGCGCGCAGACGAAAGAGGGGCGTCTCCAGGTTGAATTGGCGCGGCAGGAATACGAGCGCTCACGGCTCGTACGCACCTGGACGCACCTAGAGCGCCAGCGCGGCGGTCTCGGCAAGACCGGCGGTCCCGGCGAAACCCAGATCGAACTCGACCGCCGCATCATCGCCGAGCGCATCGTCAAGCTGAAGCGCGAACTGGAAGACGTGCGCCGCACGCGCGGCTTGCAGCGGCGCGCCCGTGCGCGTGCAGGTCTGCCTGCCGTTGTGCTTGTCGGCTACACTAACGCCGGCAAGTCGACGCTGTTCAATCGCCTGACCAAGGCAAGCGTACTGGCCAAGGACATGCTGTTCGCCACGCTCGATCCCACTGCGCGCCAGGTGAAGCTGCCGAGCGGCCGAGCGGTGATCATGAGCGACACGGTCGGCTTCATCTCCGATCTGCCCACCGAACTCATTGCGGCTTTTCGCGCTACGCTCGAAGCCGTCACCGAGGCCGATCTGCTGCTGCATGTGCGCGACATTGCACACGAAGAGAGCGGCAAGCAGAAGACCGACGTGCTCGCCGTGCTGGCGCAGCTTGCCAAGGATGCGGGAAAGTCGCCGCCTGTGCTCGAAGTCTGGAACAAAATCGATCTGTTGGATCGGGCCACGCACGATGCGCGCATGCGCCGCGCGCAAGCGGCGGAGGGAGGCGAGGGCGCCCTGCCCCCCGTTGCGATTTCAGCTGCAACGGGGGAGGGGATGGACGCCCTGCTCACGGCCATTGATCGCGCCGCCTTCTCCGCCACGCGCGTCATCACCCTTACCTTGCCGCCGGACGATTCCGGACGGGTGCGCGCGCAGATCGCCGCCGCCGGCAAGATTCTCGACGAAAGCACCGACGAACACGGCCACCACACATTGCGGGCCGAGCTTCTTATCGAAGATGCTGCACGGTTCGCGCCGTTAGGGCCCCTGCCCGAAGAGCCGAAACAGGCTGCAGAATAGGGCTGTAAGGACCGCCGGCTTCCAGCCGGCATTTGCGCGGACCTATGAAGGTCGGAGCATGGGGCGCGGAGCGCTGCGCTTCATGCCTCCACATTACGTCCGGTCGAGATGCCGGCTTGAAGCCGGCGGTCCTTAGTGCTTCCCCTTCAACCGTTGCACCAACTCTGCTGCAAACGTCGCCAGCGTGTCGTCGCGCGCGCCCATTATAACGATGCGGTCGCCGGGCTCGGCCAGTTCGGTCAGCTTGTCTCCGCAAGCAGCGCGTTCGGCGAAGGCCATGGCTTCGCGGCCGCGGGCGCGCACGCCCGAGGCGATGTGTTCGCTGGTCACGCTGCGATCTGTCGTGCCGCCATAATAAACCGGGTCTGGCATGATCAGCACGTCGTCATCCGCCATGTTCCTGGTGAAGCAATCGATGAATGGGTCGCGCATGAGCTTAAGCGGTCCATAGCCGTGCGGCTGGAACATGATCAGCAGGCGGCCGGAGAAGGCGTGCAGCGTCGCCAGCGTCGCTGCGATCTTGTCCGGGTTGTGCGCGAAATCGTCGATCACAGTGACCCCGCCTGCCGTTCCGACGACTTCCAAGCGCCGCCTGAGGCCGGCAAAGCCCTCCAGCGCCTTGGCCGCCTCCTTGAGCGATATCCCGTATGCGCGCACCGCCGACAGCGCCGCCAGCGCGTTCGAGACATTATGTTCGCCCGGCACGCCAAGCTGCACCGTCGCGCTCTCGCGCGTCTCGCGCTCCAGCACCTCAAAGGCCACGCCGTCGGCCGAAGGCGAGATGGAGACGCAGTGCAAATCCGCGAGGCCGGAGCGCAGCGAGTAGGTGCGTGTTCGCACTTTCGCGCCCATGACAAGGTTGGCCGTCTCCTCGTTGTCGAGGTTCAGCACAGCGATCTCGGCGCGTGCCACGAAACCGGCGAACAGCGCGCGCAGCTCGTCCATCGTCTTATGATCGAGCGCGATATTGTTCACGACCGCGATGGTCGGCTCGTACATTGCAATAGAGCCGTCGCTTTCGTCCACTTCGGAGACGAACACATCGCCCTTGCCGACAAGCGCCGATGCGAACGGCGCATCGCCGCCGGCGAAGTTCTTCATCACCGCGCCGTTCATCACCGTCGGATCGCGGCCCAGCTGGTGCAGCATCCAGGCGATCATCGCCGTTGTCGTGGATTTGCCGCTGGTCCCGGCAACGCCAATGCGCACCGGCGCCGCGTTGAAGAGCTGCGCAAGGAGTTGCGGCCGCTTCAAATCTTCTGCGCCGACGCGCTTGGCGGCGAGCACATCCGGCACGGTGTCTTCCACCGCCGCCGAGCGCACGAAGATCTGGTCGGCGCTGACGACGCCTGAGCCGTCCTGCGGGAAGAGGGCGATGCCGTGCGCCGCGAGGTATTCGAATTTCGCGCCGAGGCGTCCCTGATCCAGCGCGCGGTCCGATCCGGCCACCGTGTGGCCTTGCCCGCGCAGAATAAGCGCCAGCGGCAGCATGCCCGACCCGCCGATGCCGCTCATGAAATAGGTTTTTGCCTGACTCATTGGGGCCGGTTATGACGAGAAACGCCGCCTGACGGCAAGGACACCAAGCATTGGCCCCACCCATCCGCATAGCCGTCGTCGCGCCCGGCACGCGTATCGACGAAGGATTGTCGAGCCGCCTCAAAGCCTTCGCCGCCGACAGCTTCCTCGACCGGGCACCGGAGATCGTTGTTCATCCGCAATGTTTCCTCAGCGCCGGACACTTCGCCGGCGATGACGACGCGCGTCTCAGAGCCTTCGTCGAAGTCGCCAACGATCCTTCGCTCGACGCGATCTGG
>CAZHWA010000298.1:0-3717 GCA_964536175.1 uncultured Terricaulis sp.
GATCCGGTCGAGAACGGCAGCTTCATGCCCTGGCTCGTTGCGCTCGCGCTGGTGCATTCGGCGATCGTGACCGAGCGGCGCGGATCGCTGGCGAGTTGGACGATCCTACTGGCGATCATTGGCTTTGGCCTGGCGCTGCTCGGCACATTCCTGGTGCGCTCGGGCGTGCTGACGTCGGTCCATGCGTTCGCGGTCGACCCGCAGCGCGGCATCGCCGTGCTGGTGTTGCTCGGCATCGCGATGGGCGCAGGCTTCGGTCTTTACGCCTGGCGCGCGCCGAAATTGGCGCAGCCGTCCGGCTTTGCCGCGGTCAGCCGCGAAAGCATGCTGGTCTGGAATAATTTTGGACTGGCGGTCGCCGCCGGCGTCGTCCTGATCGGCACGCTCTACCCACTCATCGTGGAGGCGGTCGGCGGCGGGCTGATTTCGGTCGGTCCGCCGTTTTTCAACATGACGGTCGCGCCGTTGCTTGCGGCGCTGTTCTTGTTGCTGCCGTTGGGCCCGATGCTGACTTGGCGTGTCGGCGATGCGCGCGCAGCATTCAAGCGCTTGGCGCCTGCGGGCGCGATTGCATTGCTGACCTTGATCGTAGCGCTGGTGACGACCGGCTGGCGGGCGGCGCCGGCGATCGGCCTTGCCGTAGGCGCATGGCTGATTGGCGGCGGACTGGTATATCTGTTCACGCGCCTGCAGCGCGGCGAAGGCCGCATCGGCGCGAAAGTCGTACTGCTGCCGCTGGCGGTGTGGTCGATGACGCTCGCGCATATTGGCGCTGGGGTTCTTACTATTGGCGCCATTGCCGAAACCGGCTTCCGTTCGGAACAGGCGGTGACGTTGTCGCCGGGAGACGGCGTGATGTTCGCCGGACGCCGCATCACGCTCGTGGAAGTCGGCGAGCGCGAAGGGCCGAACTACACCGCGACGCGCGCCAATTTCCGTGTCGACAGCACGCGCGGCGGGGAGACGGTGTCGGCCGAGCGGCGCTTCTATCCGACCGCCGCCATGCCGACGACCGAAGTGGGCATCCTCAGCGGTCTTGACGGCGATCTCTACATCGCGCTGGGCGAACCGGTGCGCGGCGGCGCGGGCGAATGGACCGTGCGGCTCTATCACAATCCGCTGGTGCATCTCATCTTCATCGGCGCGTTGATGATGGCGCTGGGCGGTGCGCTTAGCCTGCTCGCGCTTGCACGCCGCAGGAAGGCGCCGTCATGAATCCGGTTGCGATATTGATTGCGGCAGTCACCCCGATGGTGCTCGCCGATCCCGCTCAGGAAGCGCGCGCTCAGGCGCTCGAGCGCGAAATTCGCTGCGTGCAATGCGAGAACGAGCCGATCGCCCAATCGACGGCCGACATCGCCGCAGACATGCGCCGGCTGGTGCGCGAACGGGTCGCCGCAGGCGACAGCGACGCGGAAATCCGCGCCTTCTTCCGGCAGCGCTACGGCGATTTTGTCCTGTTCCGCCCGCCGTGGGATGGGCGGACCTGGGCGCTGTGGGGCGCGCCGTTTCTGCTGCTGGGCGCAGGGCTGATCGCGGTCTGGGGCATACGCCGCAGGGGCGCCGGAGCGCCGAGCGAGCTCGCACCCGAAGAAAGCGAACGCTAACCATCGCGCCCCGGCCGCCGTTCGTCGGTCAAGCGCCTGATTGTCCAAAAAAACTTCATCCGGCGCGCCTCAATTGATCGCAACTTCGCCCCAAACCGCCCTTACCCGGCGGTGAGGCCCGCCTAACTAGGGCTTGCAATCGGAGGCCGGCTAAGCCTCCAATCCTGATTATCCTCAAGGGTTCTCGATGACCGACGTCGCTGCTTTGAAGTTCCTCCGCCGCACCGCGATCGCAGGCGGGGCGGCCCTGACCCTGTTTGCCGGATTTTCGGCTGCGCCTCTGATATTCGCCCGTGGCGCGACGGCGCAGGAAATCAACCCGGGTTCTGTGGCTCAGCCGGCTGGCGCGCCCATGAGCTTTGCCGACCTCATCGAGCGGGTGCGGCCGGCTGTGGTGTCCATTTCTGTGCGCCAGCGTCCGGATGCGGCGCGCCAGCCGATGCTCGAGGGACTGCCGCCGGGCTTCGAAGAGTTCTTCCGCGGCCGGCCCGGCCGGCCCGGCCCCGCCCCGACATCGCTGGGCTCTGGCTTCTTCATCGATCAGAGCGGGACAATCGTCACCAACCATCACGTGATTGAAGGCGCCGAAGAGATCACTGTCCGCACCAATGACGGACGTGAACTTCAAGCCGATGTGGTGGGCTCCGACGAAGCCACCGACATCGCCGTGCTCCGCGTGCGCGACGGCGGGCGTTTCCAGTACGTCACCTTCGATGACGCGAGCCACGTTCGGGTCGGCGATTGGGTCGTCGCGGTCGGCAATCCGTTCGGTCTCGAAGGCACGGCGACGGCGGGCATCGTCTCTGCCATGGGCCGGCGCGATGCGGGGTCGTCGGCCTATGTCGACTACATGCAGACCGACGCGCCGATCAATCGCGGCAATTCGGGCGGGCCGACCTTCGATCTCAATGGCAACGTGATTGGCGTCAACAGCGCCATCTTCTCCCCCACCGGCGGCAATGTCGGCATCGGTTTCGCCATACCCGCCAACACCGCGCGCGGCATTGTCGAACAGCTGCTCCGAGAAGGCCGTGTCTCACGCGGCTGGATCGGCGTTTCGATTCAGGGGCTGGATCGCGATATCGCCGCGAGCCTCGGCCTGGATGAGCCGCGCGGCGCGCTGGTCGCCAGCGTCGTGCCGGACGGGCCGGCCGCCCGCGCCGGCATCCAGCAGGGTGACGTGATCCTGAGCTACGAGGGAGCGCGCATCGAAGACAGCCGCGACCTGACCCAGCGCGTGGGGGCGACGGCGATCGGACGTAGCGCGCGGGTGGAAGTGTTGCGCAACGGACAGCGCAGGACGTTGAACCTGCGTCTCGGCGAACGGCCGGGCGAAGACGTTCTTGCAGCGAGCGCCGCCCCTGAGACGCCCGAAGCAACCCCGCCCGTCACGCCGGGCGCGCCGGGCGTCGCGCAGAGTTCGCTCGGGCTGAGCGTGCGGCCAATGACGCAGGCCGACCGTACGCGTTACCAGCTTGACGGAAGCCAAAACGGCCTCGTCGTCACCGCGGTCGATCCATCGAGCGATGCGGCGCAAAAGGGCGTGCAGCCGGGCGACGTCATTCTGCAGGCGGGCGGCCGCGCCGTTGCGACGCCAGACGAGCTGCAGGCGGCAGTGCAGGCGGCGGAGCGCGCCGATCGCCCGATCCTGCTGCAAATAGACGGCCGCGCCGGCCGCAGATTCATCGCCGCCGAACTCGGCGATCGCTAAGGGAGCGAGTCCATGCGCGTGCTGCTGGTGGAGGACGACGCCGACATGGCGCAGACGTTGAAGACGTCGCTGGCGGCGGACGAACACGATGTGGACGTCGCCAACGACGGCGAGACAGGCGAGTCGATGGCGGTCGATGGCGATTATGACGTGATCGTGCTGGACCGTATGCTGCCGAAGAAGCAGGGCGTGGCGATCGTACGCGATCTGCGCGAACGCGGCGTCTCGACCCCTGTGCTGATCCTTTCGGCGCTGCACGATGAAGATCACCGGGTCGAAGGGCTCAACGCCGGCGCCAACGACTATCTCGGCAAGCCGTTCTCCACACGCGAACTGCTCGCTCGTGTCCGCGCGCTGTGGCACGGGCGCGACCGCGAACCGCAGACGCGGCTCCAGGTC
>CAZHWA010000299.1:0-1524 GCA_964536175.1 uncultured Terricaulis sp.
GTCTACGCGCCTGGCTCAACGTTCAAGATGATCGTCGGCATCGCCGCCAAACAAGCGGGTCTGGAAGACGACTGGGCGACCAGTTGCGGCGGCGGGTTCTATTACGGCGGGCGCACCTTCCACTGCTGGAACCGCCACGGCCGCGTAAACCTCCACGCCGCCATCAAACACTCCTGCGACGTCTTCTTCTATCAAGCGGCTTTGCGCGCGGGGCCCGAGCGGATTGCCCAGGTGTCGCGCCAATTCGGCTTGGGCACAGCGTTCGACGTCAGCGTTCCCAACGTCCGCGCCGGCCTGATTCCCGATCCCATCTGGTGGCGGGAAAACCGCGGCCAACCCTGGACAGGCGGTCTCACAGTGAATTACGGCATCGGGCAGGGCGCGATGGGCGTGACGCCGCTGCAGCTCGCGGTGATGGCGGCGCGCCTCGGCAATAACGGCTATGCTGTCGTGCCGCGACTTGTGCGCGAAGGACCTGGATTCGCCGACCCGCCGCCCCCGCCGCACATGAGCGGCATTGAAGCCGACCATTTGGCGCGCGTGCGAGACGGCATGTATGGCGTGTGCAATGAGCCGGGCGGCACCGCCATGCGCGCTGGCAATCTCGAACTGGTGCGCCATCCCGAAACTGGCGCCGCTGTACCGCTAACGCCGGAGACGCGCGGCTGGCAACCGGTCCAGATCGCCGGCAAGACCGGCACTGCACAGGTGCGCGCGCTCGGCGCCAATCGCGGCCGACATTACTCCACGATCGAGTGGCGATACCGCGACCATGCGCTCTTCTGCTGCTTCGGCCCGTGGCACGAGCCGCGCTATGCCTGCGCGGTCATTGTCGAACACGGCGGCGCCGGCTCGTCAGTTGCCGGCCCCATTGCGCGCGAGATCATGCGCGCCACGCTGATGCGCGACCCCTCGCGCCGCGCGCCTTCCCGTCTCGCCCAACTCGAAGCCGGGAGGAGCGCATGACCGTCACGTCGGCGCGTAATCCGAGCACGCTTTTCGAGCGTTTCAGCAAGCTCAACTGGCCGATTATTACTGTGCTTTGCGCACTCGCGTTCATCGGCGTCCTGATGCACTTTTCTGTGTCTTCCGGCGCGTGGACGGACATGCCGTTGACGCACGGCATGCGCTTCGCCGTCCTGCTCACGATCGTGCTGCTCGCAGCCATGTTCCTCGACGCACGCGTGTGGTTGGCGGTCGCCTATCCGCTATATGCGGGCGCGCTCCTGTTGCTTATCGCCGTTGAGCTGTTCGGCGAAACCCGCATGGGCGCGACGCGCTGGCTCGATCTTGGGCCGGTGTCGTTGCAGCCTTCGGAGATCATGAAGATTGGCATCGTGCTGGCGCTCGCGCGTTACTATCATCAGCTCGACCCTAAGCGTTCGGGCACTGTGCTCTGGGTGCTGCCGCCGTTTCTCATGATCGTCGTTCCGGTCGCGCTCATCATGCATCAGCCCGACCTCGTCACGGCCATGCTGATGCTTATGGCGGGCGTGGCCATCACGCTCCTCTGCTAGCCCTTGT
>CAZHWA010000299.1:1534-3705 GCA_964536175.1 uncultured Terricaulis sp.
TGGAGATCCTGTGCCTGGGCCGGCTCCTGTGGAGCATTATTGTATCAGGGGCATTGCTCCCCGTCGGTGGCGCTGTTTTCGCCTACACGAGCGTGTTGCACGATTACCAACGCGAGCGCGTCAACGTCTTTCTCGGCATCACCGACGATCCGCTCGGCGCCGGCTATCACGTGCTCCAGTCCAAGATTGCCATCGGTTCAGCCGGCCTGTTCGGCCGCGGTTACCTGCAAGGCACGCAAAGCCAGCTGGACTTTTTGCCGGAAAAACACACTGACTTTATTTTCACGATGATTGTCGAGGAGTTCGGGTTGCTCGGCGGCGCCCTCGTCCTCGGGCTCTTCGCCGCTCTAATGACGCTCGCGATGCAAGTGGCGCTGCGCGCGCGCTCGATGTTCGGCAAGCTTGCTGCCGCCGGCGTGGCGGCCACGCTCGCCTGCTACGTCTTCATCAACACGGCCATGGTCATTGGCCTGGTGCCGGTCGTCGGCATTCCGCTGCCGATTATCTCCTTTGGCGGCACGGCCATGATGACGCTGATGGCCGGTTTCGCCATCGTACTGTCCATCGACCTCCATCGTGACCAGCACGGTGCGCGTGGCTGGCTGTGGTAAAGACGCCTTACCAAGCCGCGCGTTCGATCATCCAATCGGTCGCCCGCACCAACGCATCGACTATGCCCGGCTCAAGCGAACTGTGGCCGGCATCGTGGATGATATCGAGTTCCGCTTCAGGCCAACGCTGCTTTAGATCCCATGCGTTTGCGAGCGGCGTGCACATGTCGTAGCGCCCATGAGCGATGCGACACGGAATTTGGCGCAGGCGTTCGGCCTGATCCAGTAGCCAGCCGTCGTACTCGAAAAACCCGTTGTTGACGAAATAGTGGTTTTCAATGCGCGCGAAGGCTTCGACAAAGCGGTCTTCATTGAAGCGCGAGGGCAGGGCGGCGGGGCCGGCGATGGAGATGGTCTCTCCTTCCCAGCGCGCCCACGCCCGCGCCGCGGTCACACGCGTGGTCCAGTCGCTGGAGATAAGGCGTGCATGAAATGCGCGCAGCAGATCGCTGCGTTCGCTTTCCGGGATTACACTGACGTAGCGTGCAAAGGCGTCGGGATAGATGTAGCTCGCGCCGGATTGATAGAACCAGTCGATCTCGCTCTTGCGCAACAGAAAGATGCCGCGCAGCACGAGGCCGGCGACGCGTTCGGGATGCCTTGCGGCGTATGCGAGTGCGAGGGTCGAGCCCCATGAGCCGCCGAACACCACCCACTTTTCGATTCCCATCCGTTCGCGCACGCGTTCGATGTCGGCGACCAGATCCCAGGTCGTATTCTCTCGCAGTTCAGCGTGCGGCGTTGAACGACCGCAGCCGCGCTGGTCCATCATGACGATGCGATAACGCGCCGGATCGAAAAAACGCCGCATCTCTGGCGAAGCGCCGCCGCCCGGTCCGCCATGCAGCGCTACCACCGGCTTACCCTTGGGGGCGCCGCTTTCCTCCACATAAATCGTGTGCAGCGGGGAGACCTTCAGCATTTCGCTGTGGCGCGCTTCGTGCGCGGGATAGAGATCGCGTCGGGGAGGGGGGGATTGGCCGTACATGTGGCTCTGGTAGAAGCCCGGCGCGGCCGGAGCAAGGCGACCCGATCGCCTCTCCCGCTCGGGGTGCGAACCTGCTAGGCGCGCCCGCTTGAGCAGCGAGTCCAGTTCCGAACCGGCTTACCGTTCGCCTGCCGCCCGCGTGACGCTGGTGATGGCGTGCCTTTTCTGCGCCTACGGCATGACGCTGGCGTTCCTGCCGCGCTGGCTCGAAGTGGAGCGCAATCTCGATGGCGCCGCCATCGGCGCCATCCTGGCGTTGGCGCAATTCACCCGCATCCTCACCGGCCCGGCCGTTGCATTTTGGGCCGACGGCGCCGCCGACCGTCGCCTCCCGATTCAGCTCATCTTGATTGCCGCGGTGGTCGCGTACGCCGCATTTTTCTTCCTCGCGCATGATTTCTGGTCGCTGCTAGCGGTCGGGTTCGTCGCCCTCTCGTTGACGCAGGCCGCCACACCGTTGATCGAAGCGGCGGCCTTGCGCGCCACGGCGCAAGGCAAGTTGAGCTATGGCGCGGCGCGCGGCGTCGGCTCAGTCGCCTTCATTTTGGCCAACATCGCCGGCGGGCTTCTAA
>CAZHWA010000300.1:0-3704 GCA_964536175.1 uncultured Terricaulis sp.
TGCTCGAAACGTTCATCATGCTGGCCTCTGATCCGAGCTGGGAAGCCAAGTTGATGCATGGCGTCCGCGCCGGTCTCTCAGCTGACGCGGCGGTGGAACGCGTGCGTGGCGAGCATCGGGCCAAGTTCAACGCCGCACGCGATCCCTACCTGCGCGAGCGTATGCACGATCTGGAAGACCTCGATAACCGACTGCTGCGCGCGCTCGCCGGCGTCGATGGCGCAGCGGCGCGGACCATGCCGCCCGATGCGATTCTGGTGGCGCGCCAACTGGGACCGGCTGAGTTGCTCGACTATGGGGCCGATCGCTTGAAAGGCGTGGTCTTGGAGGAGGGCGCTAACACCGCGCATGCGGCAATCGTGGCGCGCGCCCTCGGTATTCCCATGGTGGGATCGCTGCAGGGTCTGTTGTCCCGCGTTGAGGACGGCGATCCGCTGGTGCTGGACGGTGAACGCGGTGAAGTGCGCCTGCGGCCGGAACCAGCCGTGGTCGTGGCCTATAAGCAACGGGTGGCGCTGCGATCCGCCAGGGCCGCCGCGTTCGCTCGTTTGGTAGATGTCCCGCCGGTCACGCAGGACGGCGAACGAATGACGTTGATGCTAAATGCCGGTCTCGCGCTCGACGTGCATCACATGGACGATGTGGGTGCAGAAGGCATCGGGCTCTTCCGAACGGAATTTCAGTTCATGGTTTCGGAGACGCTGCCGCGGCTCCAGGCGCAGACCGAACTCTATCGAGATGTGCTGGAGGCGGCAGGCTCGCGCCCCGTGACGTTCAGAACCCTCGACCTCGGCGGCGACAAAGTGCTGCCGTATGTGACCGCCGCCGAGCGCGAGGAAAACCCGGCGCTTGGCTGGCGGGCGGTCCGCATCGGGTTGGATCGGCCGGCGCTGCTTCGCTACCAGCTCCGGGCTCTCATCCATGCCGCGGCAGGGCGGCGGCTGCGGGTTATGTTCCCCTTGGTCACGACTGTGTCGGAATTCGACAGCGCCCGCGCCCTCGTGGATCGGGAATTGGAGTGGCGCGAATCCCGTGGCGGAAAGCTGCCGCACCATGTGGAGGTGGGCGTGATGGTGGAGGCGCCCGCGCTGGCTTGGAGCATCCCCGACCTTAAGGGACGCGCCGACTTCCTGTCAGTCGGCACGAATGATCTCATGCAATATTTCTTTGCTGCAGACCGAGGCAATCCGCGCGTTTATGAGCGTTATGACATCTTGTGTGCGCCAGCGCTTCGGTTCCTTGAGCGCATCCGCTGCGACGCGGATGCGGCCGGCGTGCCCGTCTCCATTTGTGGCGAAGCGGCTGGCCGGCCGCTTGAGGCGCTTGCTTTCGCCGCCTTGGGCTTTCGCAGGCTCTCGATGCCGGCCTCCGGGGTCGGCCCAGTCAAACGGCTGATTTTGTCGCTGGATGCGCGCTTGGCTGCTGAGGCCATCTCGCGCATGATAAATGCTGGCGGCGCATCAATTCGCGGCGAACTCACAGAATTCGCGACCAGGCACGGGTATGCGCTGTGATGCGTTTACCGGCTTTATTGAGGAAATCCTGATTCGCGATTAAGCTTCGCCAGTGGCTCAAAATTTGCCTTTCTGAACGTATGGTCTCTTGAGGAGGGGCCAAAGCGCTGATGCTTCACCAGCTACCTACGCCGCCGGAGAACGAACCAGACTCGCTCGATGCGCGTACGCAACGGGAGCGAGCACCTGCGCCAGCGCCGACATTGAATCCTGAATGGCGCGCAGGGCGGAAGCTGGCTGAGGCGCGGCGTCAACGGGGCTGGACGTTGGACGAGGTCGCCGATCGCATTCGGGTGCGCCGGGAGTTCCTCGAGGCGCTCGAGGACATGAACGTGAAGCTCCTGCCCGGCAAAGCCTATGCGCTGGCGTTCCTGCGCTCCTATGCCCGCGAACTCGGCGTCGATGAGAGAGCCATCGTCGACCAGTTTCAGGACGAGTGCGCTCTCACCCGCGAGGAAATCAAGCCGCACGTCCGTACGCCAAGCGTGAGGCCTCGTCGTGAAAGGCCATGGGCGGTTGCCGCCGGCCTGGTCATCGTCGCATCCGCGTTCGTGGGGTGGCGCGCATGGGAAATGCGGTCAGGCCAACCCGAGCAGACCGACCCGGCGGCCGCCGTCGCGCCGGCAGTCCCGAGGCCGGCGAACTCGGCGCCCCCAGCGGACGCCGTGGAGCGCCGCGTAGTTGAAATTCGGGCGCTTTCCGAGGCTTGGCTGGAAGCACGAGGCCCAGACGGCACGGTGTTTCTGTCCAAGACCCTGCAGCCGGGTGACGTTTACCGGCCGGATCCCAGCCCCGGCTGGACGCTCCACGCACGAGATGGCGGCGCCTTCGAGGTGTATGTGGACGGCGCCTTGGCCGGGTTGTTGGGCGCGCCGGGGATGCCGGTTCTGGGACGCAAGATCGACGACATCCAGCCCACGGCCCAGGCTGAAGCCACGCCTTCCCGCAGCTAAGTCGCAGGCGCTGGGGCTGTAAGCGAGCGGCGACAGGCATTATTTCCGCTGTGAAGGGACATTCCATGGACGGCGAAAGCGCCGATCTTCACCGCATTCGGCCGTGGCGACGGATTGAACGCCGGCGCTCTCGGAAAATTCGCGTGGGCAATGTCGAGGTCGGCGGCGACGCCCCAATCACCGTCCAGTCCATGACCAATACGCCCACGCCGGATGTGCGGGCGACCATCGACCAGATCCGGCGCCTCGAAGAGGCCGGCGCCGATATCGTACGGGTCTCATGTCCCGACGAGGACTCTACCGCCGCTTTCGTGCAGATCGCGCGCGCTGCAAGAGCGCCGTTGGTGGCCGACATCCACTTTCATTATCGCCGCGCCATTGAAGCAGCAGCGGCTGGCGCAGCCTGCCTGCGGATCAATCCTGGCAACATCGGTAAGCCAGAACGTGTGCGCGAGGTCGTCCAGGCGGCCAAGGACCATGGCTGCGCCGTTCGTATTGGCGTCAATGCCGGATCCCTCGAGCCGCATCTGCTGGAGAAATATGGCGAGCCGTGTCCCGAGGCGATGGTGGAGAGCGCGCTGGCTCATGCCGCCCTCCTCGAAGAGCACGATTTCCGCGATTACAAGATCAGCGTGAAGGCCTCAGACCCGTTTCTCACAACCGCCGCCTATCAGATGCTTGCCGAAGCGACCGATGCGCCCTTGCATCTTGGCGTCACCGAGGCGGGCGCGCTGCGCACAGGCACGGTAAAGTCGTCGATTGCCATGGGGTCATTGCTGTGGGCAGGCATCGGCGACACGATCCGCGTTTCTCTCGCCGCCGATCCGGTTGAGGAAGTGAAGGTCGGCAACGATCTGCTCAGGTCGCTCGGGCTGCGCCAGCGTGGCGTTACGATCATCGCCTGTCCCTCGTGCGCCCGTCAGGGCTTCAACGTAATCGCCACGGTCGATGAGCTTGAGCGCCGCCTTGCACATATCGCCGAGCCAATCACGCTCTCTATCATCGGCTGTGTCGTCAACGGCCCTGGTGAAGCGCTGATGACCGATCTTGGATTCACGGGTGGCGGCAAGGGCGCGGGCATGGTCTATGTAGCCGGCAAGCCTGACCATAAGGCCGATAACGCGGACATGATCGACCATATCGTCGAGTTAGTGGAAGCGCGCGCGCGCGACCTCCGCGCTGCGGCGGCCCTAGACTAGTCCACAATTGGCTTGAGCGTGAGTTGGACAGTGGCGAG
>CAZHWA010000301.1:0-514 GCA_964536175.1 uncultured Terricaulis sp.
GGAGCGCCTCAAGCACAATTTCGGCATGGCGCGTCCTGAGGGATATCGCAAAGCCGTGCGGTTGATGGACCTGGCGGAAAAGTTTCAGCTCCCTGTCGTGAGCTTCGTCGACACTGCCGGCGCTTACCCGGGCATCGGCGCCGAAGAACGCGGCCAGGCCGAAGCCATCGCGCGATCGACCGAGCGCTGCCTGACGCTGGGCGTGCCTATGGTGGCGGTGATCACCGGAGAGGGCGGCTCGGGCGGCGCCATCGCCATCGCCGCCGCGAACAAAGTATTGATGCTCGAACACTCGATCTATTCGGTGATCAGTCCCGAGGGCGCGGCGTCTATCCTCTGGAAGGACGCGGCCCGCGCCAAAGACGCCGCCGCCGCCATGAAGATCACGGCGCAGGACCTCGCCGAACTCAGGGTGATCGACCTGATCATCGAAGAGCCGATCGGAGGCGCGCACCGCGAACCGGCCGCGGCCATCGCCAAGCCGATGAAGGCGAGGATGACGAGAATCGCCATG
>CAZHWA010000301.1:524-3689 GCA_964536175.1 uncultured Terricaulis sp.
ACCGCGAACCGGCCCCTACCATCGCTCAAGCAGGTGCAGCCATAGCAGCCGTGCTTGACAAACTTTCCAAGCTGTCACCGGTCGAGCTGCGCCAGCAGCGCCGCGAACGCTTCATGGCGATCGGCCGGTTCGAGACGGAAACGGCGCCGGGCGCCTGACCCGGCCTGCCGGCATGGCGGTGGGAGCGCGCGCCCGGCGTGACAAACCTCTCGGCGTGCCGGCTCTAGAAGCGAGACTTCAAAGACTCGCGCGCATCCGCGCTGCGGAAACAAATGGTGCCAGAAGATAACTCTGAGCACCCCGGTACCTTATTGACTGCACAGAAGTCTCGCCCAGTTGGGGAGCGGTTCATACCAGCATCGATACCGCCGATCGTCCAGCATGAGGTGGTCAGAGTCCTGATTTCCCGGAATTCCTCCGCTTTCCCCGACTTCGCGTTTAAGTCAGGCTGGGAAATTAAGCCTGTCAAAAAGCACACGGTTACGTTTCTTCGCATCGCTGAGCAGCTTGTTGTAGCTGATCACTTCGATGTAGGCGCGCATGCCCTTGTGGAAGTCAAAGAAGCCCTGTCCATCGGGATGCTCATAGTAGTCGAGCTTTTCAAGCTTCGCACGCAACGATTGCGTCAAATCGCAAACGAGATAGGCGAAGCACGGAACGTCCTTGTTGGCGATTGACACGGGACGACCGTTCCCGTCGAGGAATGCGCCCTTGCGAATTTGACCGATTACTTCAACGACCTGATCAATTGGGTCTTCTCTAGCGTAATCGTCTCGCATCGGTCGTTTGAACTCGATCAGCACCACCGAAGAAATCGGACCTTGACCTTCACCAAAGACAAATCGCCGGTCAAAGAGCGCTATGTCGGGCCGTTTCTTTGAATCGGATTCGATCACCTCGCTCTGCGAGAGAGGTTTGTCAGAGGAAATATAGGAATAGTAGGACAGTCGCTCATCCAGCAGCCATAAATTTTGCTGCGAGTAGAGTATTTCCTCGTTGGTGCTGCGCATCGGGAAGACAAGGTTGTGAACCGCTTCCTCAAGTGGATATTTTTTGTCCGCGGGTGCTTTGGACAGAGCGCGCTCTAGGAGAGTTAGCATGATCTTGCGATGCGCGACATATTTGCCAAGTGCCGCCAAACCGACCTGATTCTCGCCTTCGATGAAGCGCTGCAACTCGTTGGCATAGGTCTCGTAATCCTCGATCTTGTCCGCTTCGAGGATGACCCGTGCGCCAAGCTTTTTGAGTTCGACCTCTTTGCGATACAGCACCTCGTGCAACGCCAGCTCAATCTCCGTCTTGGTCGCATTTGGACGAATTTGCTCGACGGCAGCGCCTCGCTCACTCATCAGAACCCGATAATGCGGAGCTTCTTCCTGGATGTAGGCAACGACGGCCTCGTCCTTTGCTCTTCGGATTTCTTCCAAGAAAGGGGCAAGGTCTGACCGCACTTTATCGATTGCGGCCGCACGGATGTCATCGAGCGAGATGTCGTTTCCGCCCGTGAATAAGCCATCGTCGTCACCAGGGTCTTCAATCTCGAAGTCGGTTCGCGCTGAGTTAACGCGCTCGTCTAGGTAGTCGCCGTAAATGACGCCTGTGTAGGTGAAGCGCTCATCGTTCGACCCGACCAACGGTCTGGGCAAATTGGGAAGTGCACGCGCCAGAGTCTCTTTCTTAACCTCGCGCCCGTCGGCGCAGAAGATAAGCCGGTGTCGCGCCGAGGGGGTCGCCTTTACTCTAAGGCCGGCAAGTTGAAATTTGCGATCGTCGATCTCGAACTCGTGCTGCGTAGCGTCTGAGAAGTGGGAGGCAAAATAGTCGCCGAGTATAATCTGCGAAGCAGGATCGTCCTCGTCGCGCAATGTTATGCGAACCGCTGTCTGCTGAACAAAGTGTAGGAGAAAGTGCTCGCATAAAGCGAGCGCGATGTCGTCGAGCGCTGACGGCGCACGCTTGCGGTAGGACTCCGAGAGGCCGATCAGACGTACCTCGGTGCCCGGACCGCGTCCCGTTGTGGGTTTAGCTGAGACGCCGTCCGGGTCGTAGTTACTGTGGAACGTGAACGAACGTCTAATCAATCCGCTCTTATCTACAAAAGTGCTCGAGATTTCCGCTCGCTCGAACACTACCAACCAACTGAAACGGCCGATTCCCTTGCCGCCCTGGCGGAGTTTCAGATCTGAAAACGACGTGTTGAATGAGTCCATGTTCTCGTCGGTGAACCCAATCCCATCGTCGCGGATGATCACATTCTGAATGCGCCGATCGGGTACGCCGGGCAGCAATTTTTCACGCTGCAAGATCACTTCAACGGAGCCATGCCCGCCACCACGTTCTGAAATAGCTTGGAGGCTGTTCGTAACCGCTTCGAACAACGGCAAGAGTGGCTTGTTCTTGGGAAGCTTAGTCTGGCGGATCTGGTTGGAGATGTTGATCTTTAGGGAGGTCATAATACGACCTCCGCGTCTGGCTGTCCCGCTGCCAGCGCGTTCATGTATGCGAGACAAAACTCGCGCGATTTGTAGACGCCGCCGTATGCACCTGTTTCCTGCTCCTCCACGATCGGGAACGTCGAATAGATGTATCTCACGTCCTCACGGTCGGTGATGCCGTAGAGGTGGAAGAACACGGCATCGAGTTTTGCCCGCAGGCGGAGGCGACGGTCCTCATCCCAGGTGAATGGCGGCCGCACGTCGCCTTTTGTATCGACATAGCCCATGTCCTTGGCGAACCCGGCCATGTCATGGGCCGTATAGGTCAACTCAAGAACAATTTCGCGAACGATCTCCTCGGCGGATTTCGGGCCGAACTTTTGCTTGCCATAGGCGTCAAGCGGCAGGACAGGCAGTTGTTCGACAATGAACCAGTTGACGCTGGTGCTATGAACCTTGGTGCGCGCCGCGAAATCGAACACGAGTGCGTTGAGATTTCCAAGCATCAGCGGCGCGGCCTGTATGTAGTCCGCCTGGTCAGTGGCTTTCAGCAAGGGCAGCTTGTTACCAAAGCCCGCGCGTGGGGCGGCGGCGGCGATAATCGTCCGCACGTCGGTTGCTCGCGCGATATCGCGAAAGCAGAGTGTCCACGTTAGCGACGGCGGTAGAGTGACGACTGACTCCGGCACCCAGTATTGCGGCGTCGGGATGAAATTCGGATCGGCCTTTT
>CAZHWA010000302.1:0-3676 GCA_964536175.1 uncultured Terricaulis sp.
AGGCGCCGGTGGCGACGATGGCGTCGACCATGTTGTACTTCACCATGTCGCGCCAGACGTGGAGGCAGCCGGCCGCGCCGGTCGAGCCGGCCATGACCAGCCAGGTCGAGCACTTCTCGTCCTCGAGCGCCATGTTGAGGATTTGCGCGGCGCGCGCGGCGTCGCGGCTGGTAAAGCTCATCTTGCCCCAGGCGTCGATGATAGGGCGAGCGTCGAAGCTGGCGATGTCGATGTGTTCGACGGGGCTGGAGAGAAGTTCCGCTTTGCGGTTGGAATCGATTTTGGCGTCAGCCATGGGAGGTGCTCCTCACGGGCGGCGTCGGTATTCAACCAACCACGCGGACGCTCCGCCAACGCGCGATCGGGAATGCGAGATAGTGCAAAGCGCCGCCAATGCAAGTGCTTTGGCGCGTCCGGGCCGCAGCGTCAGAGCGGCTCGAAGCGAGCCTGGAAGAAGCGCAGGTATTCCGGCTCGTAGGTCATCTTGAGCCCGCGAATGCCGTCGCGGCGCTGGTAGAGTTCGACGATGCTTTCGGCGACCACGTCCATGTGCGCCTGGGTGTAGACGCGGCGCGGGGTGGTGAGGCGCACCAGCTCGAGATTAGGGCGGCGGTTCTTGCCGGTCTCCGGATCGCGCCCGGCCGAGACGTTGCCGCGCTCCATCGTGCGCACGCCGGAATCGACATAGATCGCCGCCGCCAGCGCCTGGGCGGGGTACTCGTCGCGCTCGATGTGCGGCAGGAAGGCGGCCGCGTCGATGAAGACGCCGTGCGAGCCGATCGGCTTGACGACGGGCACGCCGGCCTTGTCGAGCTTCTCGCCGAGATAGCGCACCTGGCCGATGCGTGCGGCCTGATGGCTCTCCTGCACCGCCTCGCGCAGGCCGATCGCCATCGCCTCCATGTCGCGCCCGGCGAGGCCGCCATAGGTGTGCAGGCCCTCATAAACGACGACCAGGTTCTGCGCCCGCTTGAACAGCGCCTCGTCATTGACCGCGAGAAAGCCGCCGATGTTCACCAGCAAGTCCTTCTTGGCCGACATGGTGGCGCCGTCGGTCAGATCGCAGATCTCGCGCAGGATGCGTTTCACCGATTTGTCGGCATAGCCCGGTTCGCGTTCCTTGATGAAATAGGCGTTCTCGATCGTGCGCGTTGCGTCGAGCATGATCGGGATGGTGTGCTTGCGGCAGTAGGCGTGCACCTCGCGCAGATTGGCCATTGAGAACGGCTGCCCGCCGGCCATGTTCACATTGCCTTCAAGGCAAAGGTAGGGGACGCGCTTGGCGCCGACGGCGCTCACCAGCCGGTCGAGCTTGGCCAAGTCTACATTGCCCTTGAACGGATGTTCGCTCGCTGCGTCGTGCGCCTCGTCGATAATGACGTCGACGAACTTGCCGCCGGCCATTTCCTGGTGCAGGCGCGTGGTGGTGAAATACATGTTGCCGGGCACGTAATCGCCCGGCTCGATCAGAAGCTGCGAGAGCAGGTTTTCTGCGCCGCGGCCCTGGTGCGTCGGCACCAGATAACGGTAGCCGTAATGCTCGCGCACTGCGGCTTCGAGCGAATAATAATTCTCGCTGCCGGCGTAGGCTTCGTCGCCCTGCATCATGCCGGCCCATTGCCGGTCGCTCATCGCCGCGGTGCCGGAATCGGTGAGAAGGTCGATATAGACGTCGCGGCTCTTGATCAGGAAGGTGTTGTAGCCGGCTTCGGCGATAATCTCCTCGCGCTCGGCGCGGCTGGTCATGCGCAACAGCTCGACCATCTTGATCTTGTAGGGCTCGGCCCAGCTGCGCTTGGCTTGCGACATGCCGTTTCTCCGTTCGGTGAGCGACGCCTTCGGCGATGCAGCGCACCTACGCAGCGAAGCGCGCGTAGCATTTGATCTGCGTCAACCTGGCTGACTTCGAGAACGCGACAGCGCGCCAGCGCTGGGCTAAGCGTACGCGGATCGAAGCGGGAGGTGCGCATGCGTGTGGTGGTGTTGGCTGCGGTGCTGGCGCTGGCGGCGTGCAACCCGTCAACGCAAGGAAACGCCGAGGCCCCCGGCGCGGAGAGGGCGGCGGCCGACAGTGCGGGGGGCTGCGCCGCAACCGCGTCCGCCCCCTGGGACGCGGGCAGCGAAACGCTGACGGTCGAGGCATCCGCCACGGGCGCCGACTGCGCTAGCGCCGAGGCGACCATCGCCGTGCGGCGCGGGCAGGGCCCAGCGCTTCATGCCCAGAGCTTTCCCGTCAGCCAGATCATGACCCTGGCCGGGGCGGAGTCGGCTGCGGACATGCAGCGGCGCCTGCAGGAATGGGTGAGCCCGGCGGGCGCGGCGATGGACAGTACGGGCGATCTGCCAGAGTGGGCGGCAAACGCGCCCAATCCGGGCGAGACCGAGTTCCCGTTCCATCCTGATGACGGCGTGGACCGGGCGGCCTATGCGGCGGTGCGCGCCGCCGACGCGCCGATGTTCTGCTTTGTCCAGGGGCTGGAAAGCGAAGCTTGTTTCTATCTCGAGGCAGGCGCGCTGCGCCGGATCGGCGCGCAGCAGTTTCCCGGCTGACCGGTGCTTCAGGCCCGCTTCGTCTTCCGCGCGCGCTTGCGCTTCAGGGCGACGACCGGCGCCTGGGCTTCGCCGTACATGCTGGGCCAAGGCGCGTCCTTGGATTCGATGGTCACCGCATCGCCGAAGCCGTTGAAGCGCGTCGCCATCGCCATGCCGTAGGCGCCCAGCGAGCCAATCTCGATGAGATCGCCCTCGCGGATGTCGGCGGGCAGCATGAACGGGCCTGCGGCCGCGTCCATGGAATCGCAAGTCGGCCCATAAAGCCGGAACGGCGCGAGCTTGGCGCGCGAGGGCTCGGCGCGCAGCAACTTGGCCGGGAAGGCCCAGTTCAAGTGCGTGGCGTCGAACAGCGTGCCGAAGGCGCCGTCATTGAGGTAGAGCGCATCGCCTTTGCGAAGCTCGACGCGCGCGACGGTAGAACCCGCTTCGGCCACCAGCGCGCGGCCCGGCTCGGCCCAGAGCCTGGCGTTCTGGGCGACGAACATGTCTTCAAAACCCGCCTTGATCGCGTTGACGTACTCGATCATCGGCGGGGGCGTCATGCCGGGATAGATGGCCGGAAAACCGCCGCCGACATCGACGATGTCGACAACGACGCCAGCCTTGACGATGGCGCGGTTGACCATGTCCATCGCCGTGCGGAAGACGTCCGGGCGCATGCACTGGCTGCCGACATGGAACGAGACGCCCAGCATCTCCTCGCTTACCGAACGGGCGCGGCGCAGCAACGCCGGCGCTTCTTCGGCGCTGACGCCGAACTTGTTGGTAAGCGGGTAGGCGGCGCCTTCGCCGGTCACGGCGAAGCGCACCACCAGAGTCAGATCCTTGGCGTTGCCGGTTTCGGCCAGGATCTTCTCGAGCTCGTCCTTGATCGGGATGAACTTCTTGTTGAAGCGCGCGACCACGATCGTCGCGCCCTCGTAGTTGCAGTTCGAGAAGTAGATGACCGCCTTCAGCACGTCGGCTTCCGGATAGAAGGAGTTCGGGAAGTACGGCGACTGAATGGTGTGGATGTTGCCGAGCGCGCGGGGATAGTCGCCGGCCATGAAGTAGGCCCAGGACTCCTCGAACTTGGCGTCGAGCCAGTACTCGCTCGCCGGCTCGATCTTGTTCCAGTACTTGA
>CAZHWA010000303.1:0-3671 GCA_964536175.1 uncultured Terricaulis sp.
TATCGGCCCAGTACGCATCGGCAGCAGCCACGGGATAGTCGGAGAAGCGATCGTAGGTATTCACGCCGTCTTCGTGCACAATCGCGACAAGCCGCCCGTCGCGCTCGCCAAGCTTTTCGTTGTCCTGCTCGTGCACCCATCCGGTTGGCGTGAGCGCGTGGCGATTGATCGAAGTGTATCGAATGTACGGCGGGTTACGGATCGCATCGCGCCGCGCCAGCGGACGCGCAGTTGGACCGCTCACCCAAATCGTGCGCCCATTTTCGTAATTCCAGCGTCCGACGCCGCCATAGCGTGGAGAATCGTCCGTCTGCCACACCGTTTGCGCCCAGGCGCCGTTGCGCTCCGCACTCGGCACGTTCGCCAACGACCAATAATTGCGCCGTTCATACACGAGCACGTTGCGCGGCTGATAAGTCCAGTCCTGGCGCCAGTGCTTGATGACGAAGGTCTGGCCTTCGTGCTCGGCGACCAGCATGTGTTGCAGCTGGATGAAGTCGCCCCGGTCCGTGATGACGCGCACGCTTTCGTAACCGCCGCTCGTTTTGGGCTCGAGCGGCGTATAATCGCTCACAAAGGGCACCGTTTCATGGAAATTGAAGCGGACGTGATAGTCGCCGGTCATGGCCAGGATCGATTGCCGGTCGCGGTCAAGCGATCTGGCGGCCCGCGACTGCGCCAGCGCAGGCGCTGCAATCGCGACACCGGCGCCGGCAAGCGCCAGCAGCGAGGCGCGACGTGAAATCGAGACGTTCATGGCAAGCTCCCTAGAAACGATAAGCGATCGAGGCCGAGACATTCAGGCCAGGCTGGGTGTAAGCGTCGAGCGTAGTCAGGCCCGAGGACAGGCCGCGCACATCGCTCCACCACCAATAGGTTTCATCCGTGAGGTTGAAGACGCCGGCGCGCAGCGTCGCCCGGTCGTTAAACGCCAATAGCCGGTGACATCGAATAGGGTGAAGTCGTCGGGTCGAAAATTGCCGCCCGCGGTGTCGTTTTCATCCTTTTGTGCGGCGTGCGTCGCACTCAGCTGCCCGCCCCACCGACCTGTCGGATCGTCGTAGCGTAGGCCGAACACCAGCTTCCACGGATCGACGCTCTCCAGCGGTGCGCGTACGCCGCCTATGATCTGATCGCCCTCTGCAAAGGACGCCGAGAGAGTAAGTCCAAAGCCGTTGGACCAATCGGCGTCGGCGCGCCCTTCAAGACCCCAGATCTCAACTTCGGCGAGATTGACGAACTGGAATTGCAGCGGATCGCCTCGCGCGCCCGTGCCGCCGACCACCTCCTGCGAAATGAAGTCGTCGAACGACGCGGCAAACAGCGATCCGCTTGCGGTCCACGCCGCGCCCAGCGCGGCGATGTTGCGAAACCGCACGCCCGCCTCATAGGACTCACTCGTTTCCGGTCCGAGCGCGGGGTTCGGCAGCGAGGTGTAACCGAAAGCCAAATTCTCGAACGAATTATTGACCTGGCTCGGCGATGGCGCGCGGAAGCCCTGCGCGTAGTTGAAGAACGCACCGAAGCTTTCTGTCGGCCACGCGACAATGCCGAATTTTGGCGATATGTGTTCGTCGCTTTGGCTCACCGGCGGAATCGAGGCGAGGTAAAGCGGATCTGGTTGCGGGGTAAGTTCGTACCAATCGTACCGCAGCGCGGGAAACAACGAAAGTTGGCCGTTCAGCAGGGAAATCTCGTCCTGCAGGAAGATGCCGGCGAGGTCGAATTCCGTCGTCGGGAACGGACGGCTCGGCAGCGGATCGCCGAAAGTCGGGCCAACGCCGTCGCGCAAGCCTTCTTGTTCGGTGTGGGAGAAATCTCCTCCATATGTGAACTCGTGCTCTGTGGCGGCGAACGCCAAGCTGCTCTGCAACTGCACGGCGCCGCCCCAGACACGATTGCCGAACGTCGTGGTGCGGGTACGATCGGTGGTGGCGCGATCCTCGGCGGAGAATTGCAGCGCATTGCTTTCCTGCCAGAACAGCGACCACTGCCCGTTATCGATCAGACCTCCCTCATCTCGAAGCGATGATCGAAGGCGAAGCGTTGACGATCGTTCTCGTCGAGACCGTCGAGATCGAGCACGGTCGCGCTGCGGCCGCTATACGCTTCGGTGGCGACGCTGCGGTCCCCATAGTCGTAACTGAAACGAAAGCGGTGATTGGCGAATGGCGAATAGCTAAGGCGCGCCAGGACCGCGTTCGACTCAATGTCCTGCGGATTTGGCGCAGTCCGCGTGGCGTCCAGCGCATCATTGTCGCCTTGATTGTCGAGTTCGTGCGCATCGCGGCGCGTGTAGGCGATCAAGCCTTCCCAAGCGCCGGCGCGGCCCGCCACGGAAAGGGATTCCGCCCAACTCTCATCGGCGCTGCCATAGGCGACGCGCGCGCGCGCCGCGACGCTGCGCCCATCCTCCAGCATTCCCGCCGGATCGCGGGTTATGAAGTGCACCGCCCCGGCAACGCCGTCGCTGCCGTACAGCGCAGATGCAGGTCCGCGTACAATCTCGATGCTCTGCAGCAGATCGAGGTCGACATAATCGCCGCGTCCGAACGCGGCAGGTCCGAACGAAAAGTCCTCCGGCACGCGCACGCCGTCGACCACAAACAGCACGCGATTGCCTCCGAGCCCGCGGATATTGAAGCTGCTATTGCCGTCCCGCCCGGTCGAACTCAGCGCGGCGCTGAATCGCGAAGGCTGCGTGCTCACCGAGACGCCGGGCTCGAACCGGATGAGATCCTTGATGTCGCCAACGAGGTTTTCTTCGATTTCCTCATCGGTGATCACGGACACGGTTGCCGGCACTACGAACGAATTGGCCTCGCTTCGCGTGGCCGTGACGGTGATCGGTTCGGCTTCGGCAAATTGTTGAGCCGCCGCATTTGCCGACATTCCCATCAGCGCTGCCAGCGCCGTCGTTCCCCAAAGTATTCTCATGTGCCCCCACTGGTCTGGTGGCATCGCCTTATTGAGACTGCTTCGCAGAATCAATAGCGGAACGGCGGGGGTGTATCCCCTTGACATACGGTAGGGCAATATCTAGATTGAGCCCATGCCGAAGCCGATCTCCGTCCGCGCCTTTTTCAAGCAGTTTCCGGACGACGAAACCTGCCTCGCTCACCTGTTCGAGACCCGCTTCGGCCAAGGCCACGTCTGCCCCAAGTGCGAGCGGGCGGCGCGCTGGTATCCGCTGAAATCGGAGTCGGCGTTCTCCTGTCAATGGTGTGGCCATCACGTTCATCCGATGGTCGGAACGATCTTTGAGAAGTCCCGCACGCCGCTTCAGCTGTGGTTCTACGCGATCTTCCTCTTCACTAAGACGCGCCACGGCGTCTCCGCGAAGGAATTGGAGCGCCAGCTAGGCGTTACCTACAAGTGCGCGTTCCGCATGGCTCAGCGTATCCGCATCCACATGGGCGCGATTGACGGCGATGAGCCGCTTGGCGGTCCTGGCGAGATCGTGGAAATCGACGAAGCCTATATCGGCGGCGCTCGCAAGGGCGAGTACGGGCGGCGCAACAAGACTATCGTTATCGGCATGATGGAACGCGGCGAAGGCGGACGCATCCTCGCGCGACACGTCGAGGAAACGCGCCGGCCTGCCGGCGCGGAAGAGGTCGAGCGCGCCCTGCATCAGCTTGGCCTGCAGTTTCGCCTCCTTGTCGCCCCCG
>CAZHWA010000304.1:0-1344 GCA_964536175.1 uncultured Terricaulis sp.
TTCTTTCTGGGACCGGCACGTTCGAGATCGAGCCTCCCGGTCTGGACGAGATGACCGAGCGCTGGGGTCGTGTTGTGAGCAAGGGCTGGCCTTTCCTCGTCGCTTCGCCGGCGAGCGATCTCAGCCGCGTCATGGGTTTTGCCTACGCCACCCAGTACCGCGAACGGCCAGCTTACGCGACGACCTTCGAAGTTTCGGTCTATTCAGCCCCGACAACCTTACGTCAGGGGGCGGGCGCACTGATGCTCAGCGAAGTGTTAACGACGCTGCGCGCAGACGGCGTGCGCGAAGCGCTCGCCTTCATCGGCGACAGCCATAACGTCGCTTCGATCGGGCTGCACCGTAAGCTCGGCTTCCGCCAGGTCGGCGTGCTGACGAATGTCGGCGAAAAGTTCGGCCGGCCGCTCGATGTCCTAATCATGCAACGTACGCTTGCGCGTCCGGCGAGTGTGGCAAGCTAGCCTCTGCTGCACCGCACACTGCAATTCGACTGCAATTTCACTCCCACCGCATCAACAGTTCGGTAACCATGCTTACCTCAAGCTCATGCGATGGGAGGTAGATCGCGATGCTTTTGCGTAAGCTCGTGGTCGTTGGGTTAGCGGGTCTTTTGAGTGTCGTGGCCAGCGTAGCAACCGCCGAAGACGCGGATGGGCCTACAACTTCCTTTGTCGGCGCACAGGGCGTCAGCTTCGCCGATCCTTCCGAAGCCTTCGGCGATCGGTTCGATCTCAGCATCGGCGAGGCCGACGAGCCACGCTTCGCCCAGCTGACGCCTGCGGAGTTCGGCACACGCGGAAATAAATCGGACTATCGCCGCTACGAGGTAGAGCTGATCGCGCGCGCGGTGCAGGGCTTCGACGTTTCATTCTCACAGCGCGGCGGCCTTGGCTTCAACGCGCAGGGCGACATTGAACGCGAGACGCGGAGTTCCGAACTGCGGTTGGGCCGTGGTTTGCGCAGCATGCCGCGCCACACGCCCTCAACCGCGCCGAGATGGTATCTGTTCGCCGCCTCCGAAGACGAAGCCATCATCTGGCGTCCCGGGGCGCATCGTGAGTTCGGCGCCAATAGCGGCGGCGGATTTGCCCTGCAAGACCGGGTTGAGATCGGCGATATGCAGGCCGGCGTCACCTACGAAGCCAACGGCTGGCAGGCCTCTCTCGTCTATGTCGACCGCGAGATCAGCGTGCAGACCGGAGCGGAGAACTTCACCCAGGACGCCGACTTCGTCGGATTGACCTTAACCATGCGGCACTGAGAGCGGGACGGGACCATCGAGGCGGGGGACGCCGATGTCGAGGGCGATGAGGCTTAACAAAGCGCCGGAACCTGTGGCAGCCG
>CAZHWA010000304.1:1354-3668 GCA_964536175.1 uncultured Terricaulis sp.
GCCGATGTGCATTGCCTCGGTGTTACGTGTCGGATTGAGGCTTTGATGGGTGGCCCAGCTATCTTGCGCAATGCCCTGCTCGCCAGCGGGGCCCTGGCGGTAACGCTATTCGGCGCGACCGCTGCGGACGCTCAGCAAGGCGCGCCAACCGGCTCAGTTGAGATGAACGATCCGGGCGATCTCAGTCCAGACACGCCGGCTTTGGACCTGACGGTGCGCGAGCACGGCGCTGTCCGATTTACTGCGAACTCGCAAGGCGAGCTGCCGGACGTGCAAGGTCCCCGCCGGCTCGAACTTGAGCTGGCCGCGGGCGGCGGCGACTCCCCCGTCGATGTGTCTGTCGCTCAGCGCGCGAGCTTCGGCGCTGACGTCAATGGCGATATTAACCGCCGCGGCAGCGGCTCGGAAATCCGCGTCGGCCACGGCCTGGTGCAGCCGCGGGATACGACCGATGGCCGCCCCTCATTCTACGCGTTTGTCGCCTCTGATAACGAAGCGTTGACTTGGCGGCCTGGCGCGCGCAGCGAGTTTGGCGGCCAGGGCAATGCGTTCGCGCTGCAGGAACAGGTGGAGATCGGCGACATGAGCGCCGGCGTCACCTACGAACGCAACGGCATTCAGGCCTCCCTGGCCTACGTCGAGCGCGAAGAATCGACGCGCGTCGGGCACGAGTCGTTCTCACAGGACCAGAGCTTCACCGGCCTGACCGTCACTATCCGCCGCTGAGCGGACGCTCACAACGCATCGTCGTCATGGAATTTGCGTCCTGCCTTGGCGAGTAGCGTTGCGCTCTCGATGGCCGCCCGCGCGCGATCCGGCCGCTCGATTGGCAGCATATGCCCTGCTCCTTCGACCGTGGCGATGCGCGCATCCGGCTTTATCGAAGCGAAGCGGTGAGCGCCCACTTGCGAGATGGTCGAGCCGTGCTCCGCTCGAAGCAGCACAGTGGGATCGGTAACTCTGCGCAGGGCTTCCCATGGTGCATTGCGTTGGGCGCAGTACGTCGCCGCCTCGAACCGCGGCGCACACGCCAGCTTGAAGCCGCCCTTGGGATCTTCGACAAGGCCATCGGCGACATAATCGGCAATGACTCCCGTTGGGAAGCTCTTGAATACGCCGCGGCCCGAGAAGGCCGTCACCGCCGCTTCGCGACTTTCAAAATGCCCGCGCCGTCCCAGGGCGCCGCGCGCCAACGGCGTCGTCCAGCGCATCAAGAGAGGAGCGAACGGCAACTGGAACGTGGCGTAGCCGGCGGCGCTGAGGATGACCGGCTCGATCAATGCAAGACCGGAGACCAGGTCTGTACGCCTGCCGGCCGTCAGCAGGGAGACTGTGGCGCCCATGGAGTGGCCGGCCAGCGTCACCGGGGCGGTGAAGTGTTCAAGCACGGCAATGAGGTCGTCGCGATGGCGCCGCCAGGACGTATAGCCAAACGTCTTTGCCGGCAGCGTCGTCAGGCCATGCCCGCGCGCATCGAGCGCCAGCACATAGAAGCGCTCCCCCAGCGGCTCGAGCAGCGTGCGATAGGTGCGCGCGTTGAACCCCGTGGCGTGCATGAAGACAATATCCGGCGTCGATTTCTCTGCGCCGAACGCGATGCCGGCCATGCGTCCGCCGGGTATGTCGAACGAAACGCGGCGAAAGGGCTGTGAAGTCTCAGTCACAGGCGATGGCAGTAGGCCAGCAAGCGCGTCCGGCAAAGAGGCAATCGTGCAGAACAGGCCCCCCGTTCCGGCTAGTTGAACACCCGGCGCAGAATATCGGTGGTTCGCCGCCACGGGTCGCGGCGGATTGCGCGCTCTTCTTCGGCGATGAAGTGAAAGCAGCCGACGAGCGCCTTGGCCGTCGAGAAATCCACGATCTGCGTGCGCAGATCGTTTGTCATGCTGGCGAGCCCCACCTCGCGGAGCGCCGCGCGCAGCAGCGTGAACGCGCCCGATTGCGTCAGCGCCTCGCGCATCGGCCGCTTCAGGAGGCTCGTCAGCCGCGTCTCGGTCCTGCCGCGCAAATAACGCGTGGCGCTATCCTCGGGCCCGCGCACAATCTCGATGGCGTCGCCGATGGTGATGTCGCGCACCGCGTTGGCGAACAGACGCCCCGCTTCCGGCATCGTGCGCTCGGCGGCGCTGTTGAGGCTGCGCTGCAGCTCGTCGAGCGGCCCGGACATGCCAAAGCCCGAAAGTGTGCTTTGCGCTTGCCCCAGCACGCCCGGCAGCGGAATGCGCACCGCAGGATTGTCCCAGAACGCGTTGGGCTGTGCGAGGCGCGTAGTGGCGTTGAGCGCGGCCAGGCCCATGGCGTCGCGAATCCCGGC
>CAZHWA010000305.1:0-3668 GCA_964536175.1 uncultured Terricaulis sp.
TCGTGGTCGCCGCAGATCAATGTCGGCGCTTCAGTGCTGATCCCGGAAGACTACGTTTCGGATCTGAACGTACGCTTGGCGCTTTATCGGCGCCTGGCCGATCTCGACACCGATCAGGAACGCGAAGCCTTCGCCGCCGAATTGATCGATCGCTTCGGCCCGCTGCCGGAAGAAGCCAATCAGCTCATCGCCGTCGCGGCGCTGAAGGCGCTCTGCCGCCGCTGCCTGATTTCAAAACTCGACGCAGGCCCAAAGGGCGCGGTGCTGACATTCCGCGATGGCGGCTTCCCCGACCCGCTCGCGCTGGTGCGCTTCGTCACCGAGCGCCCGGACGATTTCAAGATGCGCCCCGACGGCAAGCTCGTGGTGACAGGCGGCTGGCCCGAAGCGCCGCAGCGCCTCAAAGCGCTGCGCAGCGTGCTGGAAGCGCTGGCGCGCATCGCGGAGCGCAAGGCGGCTTAGTTTGGCGCTGGCGATGCAAGGCGCGCGTGCTGGCGCTAGTTCACCGTGCGCGACATAGGGTCCGCGTCGAGCGCGCGCAGGGCGCGGTTGAGCAGAGCGCTGCCGCTTTCGCCGGGCTGCAGTTCGACCGCGCTTTGTTCGAACACGAGCGGGCCCACACCGCCATCACCGGCGGCGAATGCGGTGCATTCCGCGACAGCGGCGATGCGCTCCGCGGTGCGGCGCGCGCCGATCAGAGAGGTGGCCGGCATGGCGACGGCGAGGAAGTCGTGGCCGAGTGCAACGCCGGCGTCGCAATCGCGGATCAAGCGGCCGGCGAGGCTGGCGATTTCGGCGAAGCCGCGCGTCCAGATCTCTGGCGCGGGTTCGTGGCGGCCGTGCGCGGGCAGGACGCGCAACACGCAGAGCGCCATGGGGCGTCCGCTGGCGTGATGGTCGGCCGCCAGACGCTTCAGATGCGCGTCGAACGGCTCTCGCCGGAACAGGCCGGTGTGGGTATCGCCCATAAGGTCGCGCAACGCGCGGATCTTGTGCTCGGCGGCGCGGCGGCGGCGCTCGCGGCGCACGGCCTCGAACAGCCAGCCCAGGCTCGGCCCGCACGGGGCGTTGGCTTCGGCAACGGCAGAGGCGCCGCGTTCGATGGCGGCGACGGCGGTGGCGGCGTCGCCGGGCTTGGTCACCACCATGGTCGGCATGTGATAGAGCGCAGCGTTCCGCCGAAGCGCCGCGCATAGCGCAACGGCAGTGGCCGCATCGTGTGCGCCGTTGAGCACGACCGCGTCGAACAATTCGTCGTGCAAATGATCGAAGCCGGCGAAGGAGGAGAAGGCGGCGGCTGTGAGCCCGTTGTGCTGGGACAGCATGTGTTCGAGCGCCAGGAACATCGAACTCGGCGCGCCGATGTAAAGCGCTTTCAGCTTGCGCGGCTCGACCGGCGCCGGCGGCGCGATGCCCAACTTTGCAGCGGTGGCGAGGCGGCGCGTGCGTTCTTCTTCCGCAATGGCCATACGCGTGCACGCTTCGACCTGGGCAGCCAGCAAGTTCGGCGGCGCATCGAGTGCGACGGCGCCGGTGAACAGAAGAACATCGTGAAGACCGAGCGCGGGCGGCGTCGCGCTGTTGAGGCCGATGAGCCGCGCGAGCAGCGGCTGCTCGGCCTTTAGTGACGCAACGGCAATGCGCGCAACGCTCTCGCTGTCGGCGCTCAGGGCGGAAAAGATTGCGATGTCTTCCCCATCCGGCGCCGGGCGATAGGGCCCGGCGACAGCGGCGGCTTCAATACCGGCCGAGGCGAGCAACGCCTGCGCGTCGCGCGCACAACGCGCGTCCTGAGCCCGCACCACTACGCGCAAAGGTTAACGCTCCGGCGCCCCGCCCAACGCGGAGTTCTGTTGCAACTATCGCCCGATCGCGCGACGAAGCAAACCACAAGGTAAATGAGGCAGGCATGGCGTCGGGGCCGTTGGTCGGGGTCAAAGTGGTGGAGTTCGCCGGCATCGGGCCGGGTCCGTTCTGCTGCATGCTGCTCTCGGACATGGGCGCCGATGTCGTGCGCATCGATCGCAAGGGCGGGCGTTCTATGCCCAAGGACGTGACCGCGCGCGGACGGCGCTCGGTGGCGCTCGACCTGAAGGACGCAAACGATGTCGCAGTGGCGCTGGCGCTGATCGAGAAAGCCGATGTGCTGATCGAAGGCTTCCGCCCGGGCGTGATGGAGCGCTTGGGGCTTGGACCGGAACCTGCCCTGCAGCGCAATCCGAAGTTGATCTACGGACGCATGACTGGGTGGGGGCAATCGGGACCGCTCGCGCACGCGGCCGGACACGATCTCAATTACATCGCACTCTCCGGTGCGCTGCACGCGATGGGACGCAAGAAGGCGCCGCCTTCTCCACCGCTTAACCTTGTCGGCGATTATGGCGGCGGGGCCCTTTATCTCGCCATGGGCGTATGTGCAGCGCTCTATGAAGCACAGCGCTCGGGCAAGGGCCAGGTAGTCGATTCGGCGATCACCGATGGGACCGCTTCGCTGATGGGCGTGATATATGGCTTGCGCGCCTCCGGCGTCTGGGTCGACGAGCGCGACGCCAACCTTCTCGACGGCGGGGCGCCATTCTATGACGTGTACGAGACCGCGGACGGCAAGTTCGTCGCCATCGGTCCGCTTGAGCCGCAATTCTACGCGCTGCTGCTGGAGAAGCTGGGACTGAGCGACGATCCGCTGTTCGCCGCGCAGATGGACCGCAGCCAGTGGCCGGCTATGAGTGCGAAAATCGCCGCGGTCATCAGGACCAAGACGCGCGATGCCTGGACGGCGCTGCTTGAAGGCACGGATGCGTGCTTTGCCCCGGTGTTAACGATGGAAGAAGCTCCGCAGCACCCGCATAACCTGGCACGTGGCGCGTTCACCGAGGTCGCCGGGGTCACCCAGCCAAGCCCTGCCCCGCGCTTCTCGCGCACGCCCGGCGCTATCCAGGGGCCAGCCGCCGCGCCAGGCGCCGACACCGAGAGCGTCCTGGCAGAGTGGGGCATTTCGCTGCGTCCAAGCTGATTAACGGATTCAGCAAAGGTTCAAGCCGGGGCGTGTTTTATCCTTTCCGGCTCTGGGCGATTTTCGTCCCTCGCTCGTACCGGAGCCAGGTTTTCGAGCCACCTTAGGCTCGAGGCAGAAGCGCCGGCCGCCGGCTCAGCGGCCGGCGCAACTGCGTTCAAATGACCTGAAACCTGGATTTCCGCTCCGGCATGTTGCACCGCAGCGCGCCCCTGCCTAACACGGGCGGCGAAAGGCTTCTCGTATGGTCAACAAGGTCTACCCAGACGCCAGTGCGGCGCTCGAAGGGCTCACATTCAACGGCATGACGGTGATGAGCGGCGGTTTCGGCCTTTGCGGCATCCCGGAGAATTTGATCCTGGCGCTCCGCGACAGCGGCGTGAAGGACATCACCGTCATCTCCAACAACGCCGGGGTCGACGGCTGGGGCCTGGGGCTGCTGCTGGAGACCAAGCAGATCAAGAAGATGGTTTCGTCGTACGTGGGCGAGAACAAAGAGTTCGCGCGCCAATTCCTGGCTGGCGAGCTGGAACTCGAATTCAATCCGCAGGGCACATTGGCCGAGCGGTGCCGAGCAGGGGGCGCCGGGATCGCCGGTTTCTATACCAAGACTGGCGTTGGCACGCTGGTGGCCGAGGGGAAAGAGACTAAGGTG
>CAZHWA010000306.1:0-3664 GCA_964536175.1 uncultured Terricaulis sp.
CCGGCGTGAAGCGCTCGCACCAGGCGGCGATGTTGTCGAGCGTGCGCGCGTCTTCGTGCGGTTCAGCTTCGACGGCGGCCAGCGCAGGATGAATCGCGCGCGCATCGGCGAGCGACATGGCGAGTTTCAACCCCAACGCAGACGCACGTGCGTCGATGCCCGTTAAAAGAAAGGCGTTGGCTTGCTTGGCGTAAACCGCAAGCGCACGGCCTTCAGGCGCGCGCCCGGATCGGATCAGCCGGTCGGTCGACAGACGCGGCAGATGGATCGCGAGCCAAGTCTGTGAAGCATCGCGCATGAGCGTTCCATTCGATGGTGAAGCGCGCGCCCGCTGGGCCCGCGCGATTGCGCAGAAGTTCGAGCGTGTAGGCAGGCGGTCCGAGTTCGCGCGCTTCCGCTTGGCTCGCCGCCGGCGCGACGCGCCAGCGCGTCCAGGCCGCGCTGGCTTCTGCTTGCGCGCGAACGAGCAGACAGCGCGAGCTATTGCGTTCAGCGAACAGCAGCAGCCGGCGCGTGGCTTTGAGCTCGAGCGGGCGGCCGCGCTGGCTGAGCGCACAAACGACGACCGCGCCGGGCGCGGCGAGCGCCTGCTCGGCGGCCCACAGGCAGTCTTCGCGCTTGGCCGCGCGCACCAGGATAAGTCGCCCGGGATCGAGCCCGAACTGAAGAAGCCCCGGCGCATAGGGCGCGCCGTCTTCGGCGAACACGCCGTCCTCGCCGGCCCAGATGACGCCCGCCTCTCCGGCCCAACTGGCAGCCAGCCCCAAGCTGAAGCCCAGAGCCGCCGCTTCCGCGCCCGGCCCGGCCGGACACACTTCATGCAGCGGCTGACCGGCCATAGCGGCGGCCAAGCCGGGAAAACCCGGCTCCAAGGAGGCTGGACGCGGACTCATGTTCTCTATATGTTCTAGCGCCCCGACTCGTGATAGACAAGACGGGGGCGCAACGAAATTACAGGTCCAGCATGTTCGCCTACGCCCTGTTCGACACCGCCATCGGCCGCTGCGGCCTCGCCTGGGGATCGCGCGGCGTGGTGGGCGTGCAGTTGCCGGAAAAAAGCGCCGAGGCCACCCGCACCCGGCTCATGCGGCACTGTCCGGCCGCCGATGAAGCCGAGCCGCCCAAACAGATCGCGCGCGCCATCCAGGACATCCAAGCGCTGCTCGCCGGCGAAAAGAAAAGCCTGCGCGCCATCCAGCTCGACATGAGTCGCGTCGCGCCGTTCAACGCGCGCGTCTACGCAACCGCGCGCGCCATTCCGCCCGGCCAGACCCGCACCTATGGCGACATCGCTCGCGCCATCGGCGATGCGAGCGCGGCCCGCGCCGTTGGCCAGGCGTTGGGGCGCAATCCATTCGCCATTGTCGTGCCCTGCCATCGCGTTGTCGGCGCCAACGACAAACTGGTCGGCTTTTCCGCCAATGGCGGCATCGCCACCAAACTCAAGATGCTGCAAATCGAGGGCTGGCGCGCGAACGAACCGAGCCTGTTCGACCAGTTGGCGTGAAGCTGGCGCTAGGCGCCGCGGGCCCGCGCCGATAAGCTTGGCGCATGAAAACCTATCTGCCGCGCAAAGAAGACGTCAAAGAACTCGTAACAGGTTACGGCGACTGCGTCGCATCCGATGCGATCACGCTGCACGGAACGAAGGTTGGATGGATGTTGCGCGAGACGCCGGAGAGCTTCAGGCCCGAAGGCGCGCGCGGCGATTCCGGCTGGCGCTTCTTTTCCGGCGAGGAAAGCGACGCCTACATCGCCAACGCCGCGAACTTCAACATCTTCCCGGTCAATGCAATCGCCAATCTCGATCCGGACATTATCCCGCTGTTGACGTCGCCTCCGGGCAGCGCATTTCGTCGCGAGAACGGGTCCGGCCCGTTCAAGAAGGTCCCGTTCCCAACGCCGTGACAGGCCGTCCTGCCGGCCGGCGCCGCCGGGAGCCGTTTTGCTTGACCGGAACCGGTGTGAAGGCGGTACGTTGCGCCACCAGGGTTGGCCACACGGAACCGCAAACGATGATCGCAACAGCTCGCCGCCTGGCTGTCGCCAGCGCCATTCTATTCGCAGCCTCTTGCGCAACGATCGATTCCACGCCGGACGCGCCATCGATCACGCAGCAGGATCGATCCCAGGCCGCCCAGACCCACCCTCAGCTCTTGCAGCAGCTTGGCGGCGCCGTCGAAGGACCGGCGGCAGCATATGTCGCCGGCGTCGGCGAACGCATCGCCAACGCTGCGGGCGTGCCGGGCCAGTGCACCTTCACGCTGGTGAATTCGGACGTTCCCAACGCCTTCGCCATCCCCGGCTGTTACATTTACGTGACGCGCGGCATCCTCGCGCTGATGAACTCGGAAGACGAACTCGCTTCCGTGCTCGGCCACGAGATCGGCCACGTCGTCGCCGACCACAGTGCGCGCCGGCAAAACACCGCAACGCTCACCGGGCTTGGCGCAATCCTGGCCGGCATCCTGACCGGCTCGGGGGAAATCGCACAGGCGGCCAGCCAGGCAGCGCAGCTGCTGACGCTCAGCTATTCGCGCGACCAGGAATTCGAGAGTGACGATCTCGGCGTGCGCTATTTGCAGCGCGCCGGCTACAACCCTTACGCCTCGGCCGATTTGTTACGCTCGCTTGGCATGCAGGAGGCGCTGTCGGCCCGCATCGCCAATCGCGATGCGGCCAGCGCCACGCCAAGCTGGGCGCGCACACACCCACTCTCGGCCGATCGCGTCACCCGCGCCACTGCGCAAGCGGCAGGCGCCGGCGCAACCCCGGGCAATCCGCCGGAACGCGTGGACCCCTACTTCGCAGCCATCGACGGCATGATCTTCGGCGACGATCCCGAGCAGGGCTTCGTAAACGGGCGCACGTTCGCGCACCCGACATTGCGCATCGCCTTCGAAGCGCCGCAGGGCTTTACGCTGACCAACACGCCAACGGCCGTGCTGATCGGCGGCCCGAACAACCTGCGCGCTCAGTTCGGCGCCTCGGCGCTGCAAGGCGATCTCGGGGCGCACGCCAGCGCCGGCCTGCGCCAGGTGCTGGGCGAAACGCCTGCGCAGGTCGCTGAAGTGCAGCGCAGCACCACCAATGGGCTCGAGACCGCCACGGCGACAGCGCGCGCGCAAACCCAGTCCGGCGTGGTCGATGTCGCTGTCACCGCCTATCGCGTCGGCGAGCGCGCCTATCATTTCATCAGCCTCGCGCCCGCCGGCAATCTGAACACGTTCTCGCCGATGATCCGTTCGTTCCGGACGCTTTCAACCCAGGAAGCGGCTGCGCTGCGCGCGCGCGTTCTCGATATAGTGCAGGTCCGCAGCGGCGAGACGGCGCAGTCGATCGCCCAGCGCATGGCGTATCCGGACTACCAGCTCGAGCGCTTCCTTGTGTTGAACGGACGTGAAGCGAACGAACCGCTGCGCGCGGGCGAACAGGTCAAGATTGTGGTCTATCAGCGCTGAGGATGAACCGATGAAGGGTTTTGTCGACAATATCGAAAAGCTGACGGTCGAGAACGGCGATTATCGGCGCGTGCTCTACACCGGCAAACACATGCAGCTGGTGCTGATGGCGCTGCAGCCTGACGAAGAGATCGGCGAAGAAGTGCATGACGACGGCGACCAATTCTTCCGCGTCGAGAGCGGCGAAGGCGAAGTGTCGATCG
>CAZHWA010000307.1:0-3661 GCA_964536175.1 uncultured Terricaulis sp.
GGCGCAGGCGTCCCGCATGGCTGATTGGCGAGCGCGGCCCGGATGTCTCGCCCGCGTTGCGCTGGTATCCCTTCGTGACGTTCCTGCAGCTCTCGTTCGACATGACCCAGGCGCAAACCACCCCGATCGGCCATGGCCATGTGTATGCGCCTCAGCATTATTTCGAGGCGTGGATGGCCGTGACCGAGCCGCAAGGCTGGGACGCTGCGGGACTTGCCGCACTCCGTGCTCGGCTCTCGCGCACCGGGGGGCTCGCAGACATCCAAGCCGGCTGGTTCAAAGATAGCCCGGCCGCGCCGCAATGACGCGAGCGGTCAATCGTCGTCTTCGCGGTCGATGGTGAAGCCGATTTTCATGGTCGCTTGCCAGTGCGCGACCTTGCCGTGCTCGACCTGGCCGCGCACTTGGATGACCTCGAACCAGCGCACATTGCGCACGGTCTCAGAGGCGCGGGCGATGGCGCTTTCGATGGCGTCCTGCAGGCTGGCGGGCGAAGAGCCGGTGAGTTCGACGCTCTTATAGACGTGGTTGGTCATGGGCACCTCGTTGGCTGGACGGCGCGACAGCTTCTCAGGCGCGCGCATAGCGACGCAAACGGAACGGGGCGAGCCTGGTGCGTGTTCCTCAAACGCAGCCTCGGAGGCGCAGCATGAGTAAGGACACTGGCCATTCAGATCCGGCCGAAGGCGCCCGCGACGTGGTGGAGCGTCAGCTTGAGCGGCAGGACAAAGGCGAAGCCGAAACGCGCGAGCCGCTTACACAGCGGGGCAAGGAGCGCGAGACGGAAAACCAGTGCGGCGAGCCGCAATAGCCCTCACCGCGCCCGGCTGGTTTCGCCGGCGCGCAGCAAGGGCGCCAGCAACGCAAGCGCCGCGCCTGCATGTACGAAGCCGCCGGGAACCCACATGAGCACGCCGGCCAGCTGCTGATCTGCGGCCGGCGTCAGACCCTGCGGGGTCATGCCCAGCATAGCGTAGGGCTCGTACCAGGGGCTATTCGAAAACGCCATCAGCGCGCCGAGCGCTCCGCTGATAATCGATGTGGCGAAGAGGCAGAGCGCCCGCACGCCCACAGAGCGCCGCGCATCCAGCATTGCAGCCCAAAAGAGCAGCGCAGTGACAAAAAAACTGAGGTGCTGCACCGCGTGCCAGACATCGCTCTGTAAGGCGAGCTCGAACAAGGAGGGCGCATGCCAAAGCCAAAGTGCGAGCGCCTGCGCTATGGTCGCGAGGACTGGCGCAGAAATCGCGCGCCAGAATGCGCTCGTAGTAGCGACGAGAGCCGCAAGCCAGCTGCGCCACGGTTGCGCCAAGCCCCAAAGCATTGTCGGCAGCGGTCGCGCCAGCGCAAAGAACGGCGCGGCCGCCATCATGATGATCTCGTGTTCGATCATGTGCATCGTGAACGAGCGTTCGCCAGCCGCGTGCAAAGGCGACAGGACCGCAAGTGCGAGGATCAGCCAGGCGAGTGCGAACCAGCCAGCTTCGCGGCGCAACAGCCGCTTGCCTGCCAGGGTACGGCGCCAACGTCGCGCCAAGCCGACGCCCCACACCAGCGCCGAGAGCGCCAGGGGCAGTGTGAGCCACAGCGCAAAATTCCATCCCGGCTCATCGTCCGGCGCGGCGGCATGGGCCAAGGCTGGACCGGCGGGCATGAGCGCCGCGAAAAAGATGAGGGGAACTGCGCCGGAACACCGGAGCGCCCGGCGCCCCCGGCACGCGCCGGCTGAGAAAAGAATTGGCCCCACAACGCGCGAGCAACGCTTGACGCAAGACGGCAGTTCCTCGACGGAACTCCCGGCTGTTTTGAGGCGCGTCCCCGCGAACTGGACCGAGTCGCACGCGTTGCCGCGGTAATCGCCCCGCCATTAGGAAGGCCGACGTGCAGCCGATGAAAGTCTTGGTCACCGGGGCGTCCGGCTTTATCGGCACGGCTGTGGCTGCGCGTCTGCGCGGCGAAGGCGACGAGGTCATTGCGCTTGGTCATGGCGGGGCACAGTCACCCCGAGTCGAAATGCAGCGGATGGATGTGCCGGGCTGGCGCGCGTTGCTGGACGGCGTCGACGCCGTGGTCAATTGCGCCGGCGTCTTTGCTGACACAGCGACGGTGAAACTGGACGATGCGAATACCAGGGCTGCGATCACGCTGTTCGATGCATGCGTGGCCGCAGGCGTGCCTCGAGTTGTGCAGTTTTCCGCCATCGGCGTCGAAGATCGGCTCTCGCCCTTTGCACGCAGCAAGCTGGCGGCAGACGAAGCGCTGATGGCGCTCGATCTCGACTGGGTGATCTTGCGGCCCTCGATTGTGTTTGGCGAAGACGCCGGCGGCGGCAGCGCGCTCTTGCGCGGCGTGGCGGCATTGCCGGTCATTCCGCTCGATGCACGCGCCGGCGATATGCAAATCGTGCAACTCGAGGACGTCGCCGCAACTGTGATGCGCCTGACCCGTCCCGGCGCGCCGGCGCGTGTTGTTCTGGATCTCGTTGGCCCGGAGCGGCTGAGCTTCGTGGAAACGCTGCGTGCGATCGGGGCGTGGCTGCGCCGGCCGCGCGCGCTCGTCATGCCGATGCCTGATTGGGTTATGACATTGGGCTACGGCTTCGGCGAGTTGGCCGGCAGGCTTGGCTGGAAGACGCCGATCCGACTTGGCGCGCGCGCCGAACTTCGTCGCGGCGCGATCGGCGATCCCCAGCCGTGGATCGAGGCGACCGGCCTGGCGCCGGCCGGACTCACGGACGCGCTGGCGGAGACGCCCTCGACGTCGCAGGAGCGCACCTACGCCTCGCTCTATTTCATCCAGCCGCTGGTGATTGCAGTGACGGCGCTGTTCTTCATCGCCACCGGCATCACCTCGCTTACGAACGGATACGAGATTGGCGTTGCACTGCTGAAGCGAGGGGGCCTTGGCGCCTGGAGCGGCCCTTCGGTGATCGCGGGAGGATTGGCTGACATCGCCGCGGGCCTCTTGATCGCTTGGCGGCCGACGGTGCGCTGGGGACTGTATCTCGCGATCGTGCTATCGCTGTTCTATTTCGTCTTCGGTACGCTGCTGTTGCCAGGACTGTGGCGCGACCCGATTGGACCGATGCTGAAAATCTTTCCGCTCATTGTGCTCAACATCGTGGCGTTAGCGATGGTGCGCGACCGATGACGCTCTATTTCCTTCTTAAGTTCGTGCATGTGATCGGCGCGGCGGTTCTGCTAGGGACAGGCGCCGGCATCGCCTTCTTCATGTTATTGGCGCATCTGTCGAGGAACCCCGCGGTCATTGCCGGTGTAGCCCGCATCGTTGTGCTCGCGGATTTTCTGTTCACGGCGACGGCTGTCGTCCTGCAGCCGATTACGGGCTATCTGCTGGCGCATGTGGCGGGCTATCCGCTGACGGAAGGCTGGATCGTTCTGTCTTTGGCGCTTTATGTCGTGACCGGCGCCTTCTGGTTGCCGGTGGTATGGATGCAGATGCGCATGCGTGCGCTGGCCGAGCAGGCCGTACAGGCGGCCAGTACGTTGCCGCCGGCGTATCATCGCCTCTTTCGCCTGTGGTTTGCATTCGGCTTTCCAGCCTTCGCGGCCGTGCTTGCCATCTACTGGCTGATGATCGCGCGGCCAGCCCTCACACTGTTCTGACAGGAACGGCAGTTCGTACCGATCTGGAAGCAGAC
>CAZHWA010000308.1:0-3650 GCA_964536175.1 uncultured Terricaulis sp.
CAGTCGCCTTTGAGGCCGGCGATCTTGTGGGTGAAGTTGCGCAATATCTTTCCACCGTCCGGCGTGTGCACCACTTCCGGGTGGAACATGGTCGAGTAGAAGCGGCGCTTCTCATCGACGGCGATGGCGCATGGCGCATTCTCGCTGGTGGCGATCACTTCAAAGCCATCCGCCAGCCGCGTCACCCGGTCGCCGTGGCTCATCCACACCGGATACGTGCCGCCGACGTCCCATACGCCCTCGAACAGGGGCGACGCTTTCTTGATCTCGACGTCGGCGCGGCCGAACTCGCGCGCATGTCCGCCCTCGACGGCGCCGCCGAGCTGCACCGTCATCGTCTGCTGACCGTAGCAGATGGCCAGGATCGGCACGCCCAGCTTGAACGCCTCGTCAGGGGCGCGGGGGCTGGGATCGTCGAGCACGCTGGACGGTCCGCCCGAGAAGATGACCGCCTTGGGCTGAAATCGCTTCAGCAGCGCCGTGTCGACCTTGTTGTAGGGGTGGATCTCGCAATAGACGCCGTTCTCGCGCACGCGCCGTGCGATCAGCTGCGTCACCTGTGAGCCGAAATCGATGATGAGCACGCGCTCGTGCTGCGCGGCCGGACTTGTTTCGGAAGCGGGCTTGGGGTTCGGCGCCATGGCTTGAAATGGAGTGCGCCGGCACAACCGTCAACGCGGCCGGGCCTGCGCCGTCTGCGCCGCTGCCGCGCCGCCGATCCGATGCAGCCCGATTAACTCCTCCTCAAAGTGTAACGGCTGTTATCGTTCGTATGACGCTCGGCTGGCACACCGATCCTGGCCCACGCCACCCGCGGTCGCAGATGCGCCCCGGTCAACTGCTCGACGCGGTAATGGCTGGTTGGCTCATCGGCGCGGGGCTGCTGCTTACGCTGCTGGCCGCTTGGGCTTTCGTATTGGCCCAATAAAAACAGATACTTCCAAAGCGCCCGCGCGCATGCTCCCAGGTACGCTGCAAACAAGGGTTGAACATCCTTCGACGCCACGCCATCTTGTTGCTAATCATTCTCACTAGCGACAATTCATGTTTCTGGCTCTGAAAACCGGCTCTTACTCTGTCATGCACCTTCTGGTGGCGATCGGCGTCGCGTACGCCATCACCCAGAATTGGCGCGCTGCGCTGGCCGTCGGCCTTATCGAGCCGCTGGTGCAGACCGTTGCGTATTTCCTGCACGACCGGGTCTGGTCTCGAATCGAGCGCCGCAAGGTGTCCCCGCCCGCGCCCGCCGGCCTGCCCGCTCCGCAATAGCCATCCGCGGTTGCGGCCTTATCCACAGAGGTTAAGGTTCGTTAACCATGGGGGTGGGGATGACGGACGCTACAGTCGAAGACGCTCCAGTTGAGCGCCAGCAAATCCACATTCAAGTCGATATCCCTTTGGTCGCTTGCGTGGTGGGCGCAATGCTGATGCTAGCGGCATTCGTCTCTGAAGCACCGATCGCGCAGCTGGAGATATTTTCGGACGCGAACCGCCGTGCGTTCGCGAGAGTGGCCTTCGCTCTCGCGTTGGTGCTTCCTGTCATTGCCTGCTGGCGTCGCGCAATACGTGACAATCAGCTTCCTGCCAAGAACGGGCTAGAGCCAGTCTACGAGCACGTAAGCGGTTGGAGCGCCGTCTTCCTGCTCGCGGTGGTTGCTATCATTGCGTACGTTGTTTGGTGGGCAGCACAGAGCGACGACGCGAACAGGAAAATCCATTCTCTATGGGGCCTTTGGATTGTTTGCGGTCTGACCGCGGCCTTCATCACTGTTGCCTCCGCCCCCTTGTTGCCCAGACTTGTACGGAGCTTGCGGCTGGAAAAAGCCACCACCGCCTTGTCGGCTGTTTTGAACGCCCCGATTGAATGGATCGGGCGTGCGCTAAGCGTTGTCGATAGCATGCTGGTGTTTGCAGTCGCTAACGCAGCAGGAACAAACCGTAAGCACGTCATGGTCCGATACGGCCTCCTTTTGTCCGTGATCGGATCATGCGCGGCGCTCGGTTATCTTTGGCCTCCGCCACTCGCGTTTATCCCGCTTGGGTGGGGCTTTCTCGTTGCTTTTGCTGTATCGCGAAGGTGGGCTTGGATCGAAGAGGATCGCGAACTCGCGATGCTCAATTCCACTCTATCGCAAGCCCACATACGCGTCGGGTTCGCGCAAAACCTTCGAGATGAAGCACTCGTCGCCTTCCTATCTATGTTCCTGCTCGTGCCGCTTGCGTTACGTCAAGCGCAAATTCTAGCAGACGACAACGATGTGCGTCTTTTCGACGTGGCGGCAGACGCTGACATCGACTCACTGGTCACTTGGATTTCTTTCTATGGCACTGAACTCGCCAAGGCCGTTCCGTTTGTCGATTGGGCAGAGATTTATCACGTCGAGGGCGACGCGCCACTTCGTGCTGAGACCGATCTCGGCCAACACGCAGTATTTCTCACTCGAGTGCTGATTGACCTGGTATTTCTCGCAGCTCTGCTCCAGGCAATCTCGTCTGCCTCTCGTGATACCCAGCAGCGAGACCTGTTCTATCGCAAGCAGTCCATTCATCGGCTTGATCCCTTTACCGAGCCGGACGCCTTTCGGTCTTTGGTGCGGAAGAGGGCGGCCGGCGGCTGGGAAGCGTCCGAGCGCTTTGAGGACTTCCCGCGGCGCTATGACCCAAATAGACTCGTCGAGCTGTCATCGCATAGCGACGAGCGCATCGCCGAAGCGGCGCGCTTGCTCCTCGCGCGAGACGACGTTCAGGGAGATCCGCACTACCAGCTTAGCGCTCGCGCCAACGAACGAGAGGTCACCCCCGAAGAGATCGAGGGTCTTTTGAATACTATCGAGAACGGCGGTCCAGAGCGAAACGTGTACCAGTTGGCACTTGCGCGACGTCGCCTCCTATCTCGCGCGAAGATGCGAGAAGTGCGACAACGGCTTGTTACAATGATTACGCAGGCGCCGCGTTCAGCCGAACGCACAGATCGCCTCATTGAAGCAATGGTTGGTGAGAGCCGGGAAGCCTATCAGAGAGCGCGCGGAACTGCTCTTGAAGCACTGGCCCCGGAAATTGGCATAAACCTGCGCATCAAGTACGCCATTCAGCAAGTGGCCGATCATGACGGCGCTCAAGCTCTTAGGAAGAAGGCGCAGGAAGTCCTTAGTAGCTACCGCGAAACGCCCGACTGACAGGCCCTGGAAGAAATTTGGCCTAACAACTCGCGCCTCCGCACGGAACGTTCATCCGGCTAGCCGTGCCGAGAAAGCCCGCGCCGCTAGCCCTACTGGCTGCTACCGCCCCATCGCCGCCAGCGGGGCGCCCCATTGTCCGGCGACCAGCGCAGCCAACATCTGCGGTGCGGGCGGCATGCGTGAGAGCGGGGCCACGAGCCAGTCGCGCAGCCAGGCGATCGCCGCACTGTCGGATTGATAGGCCGGCGTGAACAGCCATGAGGCGGCCTGGTAGAACCGAATGTGCCAGAGCCGCAGACGCGCATATTCGTCGAGGGCAGCCGACAAATTGGTCTGCATCTGCAGCGCGCGGGCCAGCGCGAAGGCGTCCAGCAGCGCCATGTTGGCGCCCTGGCCGAGTTGTGGGCTGGTGCAGTGCCAGGAATCGCCGACGTGGACGCAGTCGCGCGACATTGGCGTGCGCAGCGTGCG
>CAZHWA010000309.1:0-3628 GCA_964536175.1 uncultured Terricaulis sp.
TCTCGATAAAGTGCCGGCGCGCGAAGAGGGGATGACGCCCTACGAATTCATGCTCAGCGAAAGCCAGGAGCGCATGCTCATGGTGCTGAAGCCGGGACGCGAAGCCGAAGCGCAGCGCATTTTCGAAAAATGGGGCCTCGACGCCGCCGTCATCGGCCAGACCACCGACACCGGCAATCTCACGCTGCGTTGGCATGGCGACATGGTCTGCGACATCCCGCTTGGCCCGCTCGCCGACGAAGCGCCCAAGTACGAGCGTCCTTATGTGGCGCCGCTCAAAGCCATCCCGCTGACCGAAGCCGAACAGAAGCGCCTCATCGACGACTATCCCGGCTTCGCGTCCTCACTGACCCAATTGCTCGCCATGCCGGATCAGGCCTCCAAGCGCTGGATCTGGGAGCAATACGACCGCCACGTCATGGCTGACACGCTGGCCGATTCCGGCAATGACGCGGCCATCATCCGCCTTTATGGCTCCAAGCGCGCGCTGGCGATGACGTGCGATGTGACGCCCCGCTATGTCGAAGCGGACGCGTATGAAGGCGGCAAGCAGGCGGTCGCCGAAGCCTGGCGCAATCTCACCGCGACCGGCGCGCGCCCGCTCGCCGTCACCGACAACTTGAATTTTGGCAATCCTCAGCGCCCGGAAATCATGGGCCAGATCGTGCACGCGATCGAGGGCATGGCGGAAGCCTGCCGCGCGCTTGCGTTTCCGGTCATCAGCGGCAACGTCTCGCTCTATAACGAGACCAACGGTCAAGCTATTCTGCCGACTCCGGCCATCGGCGGCGTCGGCATTATCGAAAATCTCGAACGCCGCGCGACTGCGGATGCGCTCAAGCCTGGCGACGTGCTGGTGCTAGTCGGTGAAACCGCAGGCCATCTCGGCCAAAGCGTTTATGCGCGCGATCTCTTCAAGCTTGGCGGGACTGCGCCTAACGTCGATCTTGCGCTGGAGAAGAAGAACGGCGATTTCGTTCGCACACTGATCGCCGACGGCCTCGTCCGCGCCGCGCACGATCTTTCCGACGGCGGCCTCGCCATAGCCGCCGCGGAAATGGCGTTGGGCTCAAACGTCGGGGTTTCCCTCGGCTACCAGGGCGATCTTAGCGATCCGGCCGTCCTCTATGGGGAAGACCAGGCGCGCTATCTGATCGCGCTTCCGTCAAACAAGGTCGAAGACCTCGACAAGCGCGCCCGTGCGGCAGGAGTCGCCTTTCTCGTCGTCGGCGAAGCCGGCGGACGCGAGATCAGCTATCTCGGCCAATCGGGCGTGCGCGAGCGCGTGGCGCTCGAAGATGTGCGTCAGGCCCACGAAAGTTGGCTGCCCGCCTATATGAAGGTTGCGCACTAGGCCCTCTGAACCCTCTCCCCCGGGAGGGGGGGAGGGCAGGGTGAGGGGCGGCGCCGTCCGCGAAGAAACGCGATCGTCCGCGCCACCCTCACCCCCAACCCCTCTCCCTCTGAGAGGGAGAGGGGAGTTGAATGAGTTACGACTACGATCTCTTCGTTATCGGCGCAGGCTCCGGCGGCGTGCGTGCGGCGCGGCTCGCGGCCAAGACAGGCGCGCGCGTGGCCATAGCAGAGCAGGCCGAGATCGGCGGCACCTGCGTCATCCGCGGCTGCGTGCCCAAGAAGCTGCTGGTCTATGGCGCTGAGTTTGGCCAGGCCTTTCGTGACGCCAAGGGGTTCGGCTGGACCGTCGATTGGGCGCGCTTCGACTGGCCGACGCTGCGCGACAATGTGCAGGCCGAGGTCGCCCGGCTTTCCGGCATCTACCGCAGCAACTTGGCCGCCGCGCGCGTCGACGTGTTCGAAGAGCGTGCAATCGTCACCGGCGCCCATGGCGTTGAGCTGCAGCAGTCGCGCCGCGCTCTCACCGCCGAGCGCATCCTGATCGCAACCGGCGGGCATACCTATCGCCCGCTCAACACCAAGGGCCAGGAACTCGGCATAACCTCGACCGACGCATTCTTGCTGGATGCGCTGCCCTCGCGCATCCTCATCGCCGGCGGGGGCTACATCGCCTGCGAGTTCGCCACCATCTTCTCCGGGCTTGGCGTAGAGACCACTATTATCTATCGCGGCGAACGCATCTTGCGCGGTTTCGATCACGACATCCGTGCGCATGTGCAAAGCGAACTGCAACGCGTCGGCGTACAGATCGTCTGCGGCGCTGTGATCGACGACATCACGGCGCTGCCGGAAAATCGCAAGCTCGTGACGCTCAGCAATTCACTGCAGCTCGAAGTCGATCATGTGATGTGGGCGGTCGGGCGCGATCCGAATACCAAGGGCCTCGGCCTGGAGGCCGCCGGCGTCCGCCTGACGCAACGCGATGCGGTCGCGGTCGATGAGTATTCCCGCACCAATGTGCCGTCGATCTTCGCCGTCGGCGACGTCACCGACCGCATCAATCTGACGCCCGTGGCCATCCGTGAGGCGGTGGCGTTTGTCGAGACCGAGTTCAACGGCCGGCCCACGGCTTTCGATCACGCCGATGTCCCAAGCGCGGTGTTCTCACGCCCGGCCGTCGGCGCCGTAGGGCTGACCGAGGAGCGCGCCCGCGAGATGTGCAAAGCCCGCATCTTCCGCACCGTGTTCCGGCCGATGAAGCACATCCTCGCGGGCAATGAGCAACGCACGCTGATGAAGCTCGTCATCAACGCCGAAAGCGACCGCGTGATCGGCGTTCATATCGCCGGTCCGGAAGCCCCGGAGCTGATCCAGCTCGCGGCCGTCGCCGTCAAGGCGGGGCTGACCAAGGCGCAATGGGACGCCACTTGCGCCGTCCATCCTACCGCCGCCGAAGAGCTCGTGCTGATGGGCGAACCGATCGGTCACGATCCCGAAGCGCCGGCCTGAAAAAGAGACGCCGGCTTCGCGCCGGCGCCTCCATGCTCCCAAATTTGCCCGTGCTAGCCGAGGATAACGCGCAACACCTCGTTCAGTTCGTAGCCGCTGCGCTGGCGCCAGCGATAATCGTCGTCGCGCCAGCGCGGCCCGAACCAGCGGGGGTGGCCGATCGGAGGCGCCCACAGCCGTCCGAGGGATTCGCGGCGGTAGCGCGAGTAGATGATCACCTGGCATTGGTCGCCGCGGCATTCATCGGTGTAGACGTAGACGTGGCCGGGCCGCATGCCGAACGGGCTTTCCAAGAGCCGGTAGAAGATGCGGTCGCTCTCGTCGAATGTGTACACGCGTCCATGATCGCGGATGGTGATCACGTCGTGACCGCGATCGCGCCAGCCGTCGCGTCCGTGCCGGAAATCCTGCGCCGCAGCGACGCTGGCGGCGGTCAGCGTCAGCGCCGCTACGACAGCGGCCAACAGCTTTTTCATCCTATGCGCTCCCGAAACGATCCCTCGTTTCACGGAACACTGGCGCGCTCGGGCTGAATCGGGGCTGAGCGCGGCGTTTGCCCGGCGCAAGGGGGCGCTGCTAGAGCAGATTCATCGAATGCTAACTCCGCGGACTGAGCGTTCGAGGTTCGAAAAAGCAGCTTCGGGAGGCTCAGGGACGATGCCGGCACGCTTGGTCTCGGTGATCAACATGAAGGGCGGCGTCGGCAAGTCGACGACGACCGTTTCGCTTGCCGAAACGCTGGCCCTGCATCAGCGCCGGCGCG